>NZ_JAUBRO010000049.1:0-48572 GCF_036701945.1 Microcoleus sp. MON1_C1
CTGGTTGCCAGACCCACAACTCACGAGCCGTTGCCAGTCCGTACCCCATGTGACAGTTGGGGTGCGGAATGTGGGTTTGTGGCGGATTGTCAAGTGTTGGCAATGTTTCTTTTATGTTACTGACGGCTGGCCAGTATATCCAATTTTTATCGAAGATGCCGACCACATTGTCAGTAAGACGTATATGACAAGGGTGGAAGGAGAAAACACTAGACTAAGACATTATCTAGCTCGACTACATCGCAAAACAAGAGTGCTACTCCAAGTCGGTTGAGATGTTGAAGTTTTCCCTACGGTTATTGCTGCACTATCTGAAATATCAAACTATTCCTTTACCGACTTAAATCATTACCCTTTCAGCAACGCCGAATTCTTGTTACCTTCAAGTCTTTCCCGAACAACTTCTTGATAAAAAGCCTCTAAAGCTGTCACGCAAATTTTATCGTCAAACAGATCACCTTGTCGCTGACTCATGCGTTGTGCAATGTCTCGGCGCCACTTTGAATCTATACCCAACTTGACAGCAATTTCAATATATTCTTCTTCATTTGTGGCGATTGTGTCTGTTACTCCCAGCATTTTGAGAAAGCTATAAGCATGAAGTCCCCGCATAAATTCTCCCGGACAAGTTACTATGGGTAAATTGCAAGCGATCGCCTCCAAAGACGTATTCCCCCCCGACCAAGTAAAAGTATCTAAAAAAACATCAGACAGAAAGTTAATTGCTATGTAATCTTGTCGAGTTGGAATAGTTCGGAACAGACAGTAATCTTCACTGTCGAGATTCACAGCAGCAAAAGCACGCTTTAACCGTTCCCGAAGCAATTCGCCGCGCGGAAAAATAAACTGAGCTTGCGGAATGCGGCGGGCAATTTCTGCTAAAATAAAATCATATTGTGGTAAGTATTTGAAAGGAGCTTGGCAGCACAAATAAATAACGGCATCTTCTCGCAGGTTAAAATCTGAGCGAGTTTGGGTTAATTGACCAACAATCGGTTTTGGGTAGGCAACGCCAATATTAGGCAACTTAATTAAGGTTTCTGAGTAGTGCAACTGTGCATTTTCCGGTTCCATCAATTCACTGGAAATAAAATAATCAATCGTCGGTAAACCAGAGGTTACAGGATGTCCCCACGCCGAACATTGCACGGGGGCAAGGCGCAAAGCTGCTATTTGTATAGTTGGTGCGTCCATGCCGATTTCTGGGAAGACCAGGATATGCAATTTGTCATCAATAATTTGTTGACATACGGCTTCTAGGTTGTGAGGAATGTGGTGAAATCGATCGCTGTATTGGCGAAATTGTTCTGTAATTGGATCTGGCTCGTTCCCCGTATAGTAACAGTAAATTTCAAATTGTTGGTGGTTGCAATAACGCAACCAGCCAGTCAACCATAAAGTGCCACTGTAAGAATGTAAGTAACTAGAAATATAACCGACTCTAATTTTACCATTTTCCAGCAGTGGAGGCATTGATTGCGGTTGCACCCACTGGGGATAGTTAGCGGCCATAACTTGATGGACTAAATTAGCATACTTTGATTGCGATTCCACAACATTGTGAGCCTGATATGCTAGGTAAAAATTAGTGAAACTACTAAAACCCCGCAAAGCATTAATTTTGTCTTCGGGAGTTTTTAGGGAGGTTTGCTGAATTAATTTTTCTAATTCTAGGACAAATCTTTCCCTGTAAAATTTGATTTCATCTGATGTGTTATAAACAATCGGCAAGGTTAAGTGTTTGAATAGTTGAAAAACATATTCATTGGGCAGTATTTCCGTTGCTATTTCTGCACTTGATATAGCTTTTTGAGTGCGTCCGTTTTGCTGGAAAATTTTGATAATTTGAAAGTGCAGTTGTCCTGCTGTTGGGTAATGGTCGATGCCTGAGTCAAGAATCCCGATCGCTTCTTCGATTCTGTTGAGGTTTCTTAAACACTCGCTTAAGTTACCATACAGTTCTATATCTCCTATCTGGGATACTAAAAACCTTTGATAGTGCTTAATGGCTGCATCGTATTTTCCTTGAAAGTAGAGTTGGTTGCCGAATTCTTTCAAAATTAATGCTTGGGAATCAAGGGTGATATTGCTAAGTTGTTCCTGTTGCACTACTGGAATTTGTGCCGTTCCAGACTCTGCTATTGCTTGGTGATTTTCCGCATTCAACTTAATTCGATATTTAATCTGTGGTAAAATATCCAGCCACTGGCTGCGAGTGAGGTTTTCTAATAAAATAATTTCGGGTTCGCAGCTAGTATCTAAATCTTCTTCTATGAAAAGATTCATGACAATTGCTGATAAAATTAGATTGGGATCTAACTCGGACTTGTCTAAAGGTTCGCTCACATCTATTAAAAGAGTTAGGAAATCGCGATCGGGGTGACTTACCATACTTCTAATAATTAGTTCTAACTCTAAATAAAGTGATTCTTCGGGTTGGTTCCAATCAGGAAAAATCAGAAAATTTAAGGGTTTTAGATTTAAGGTGGCTAGATCCATGTGATTGTCTGTCTCATTTATATTGCTGGGCAGGCAGGGGTTTGGGTGTGAGTGTTCGATCGCGCTTGGCTTAATTTAACTCATCTTTGGGGGCTATCGCCCTCCATCCCCTATCTTGGCTGTTGGCGCGATCGCAAGCCGAGGATGGCAGCTAGGATGATACTGGGGGTAAAGACAGCGATTACGGCGATGACTGCGGTTGAGGGTATAGAGATAATGGGGCCACCGTACTTGATGATGAGGGAGATTACAGCCGAGATCAGGAATACTTTCAGGATAAATCCGGTGTTGGTGTTCATAGAATTGGTCTTTGGTTATATACTCTGGTTTAGGGAGGGAGAAGAGGGGCGCTTCATTTCGGGATAGCTTCGGTCGCGCGGACTTGGCTAATATGCCGAGAAGCCATCGAGACACCATTATTGCAGGATCTCGGAGGATTGGGGGGCGATCAATTTTTCCCCAGATAGCGCGGCTCAGATGCATTTCCATTCTAGAATAGGAATGTGCCATCAGCTAATTTACTAATATTAGGCTTGAGAGAGAATGGATAAGCAAGAATCAGACTTGATAGAGAAAATTCGTCAACAATTTGACAATGCTCCTTACCCTAAATTTGCCCTCGATTACTCTCCCAAAACAGACTATCAATCTCTCTACATTCATAATCTGGTAACAGCTTACTATTTAAGAAATCAAAAAGTTATAGAGACTGAAGGTAAAGTTATTTTAGACGCTGGCTGCGGCACTGGCTATAAATCCTTAATTTTGGCAGAGGCAAATCCCGGAGCAACAATTGTTGGCATAGACCTTTCTGAAGAATCTGTTAACTTAGCTCAAAAACGGCTGCGACATCACGGATTTGAAAATGCAGAGTTTCATGTTTTAGCCATCGAAGACTTACCCAGCTTGAATCTCACATTTGACTACATTAATAACGACGAGGTGCTTTATATTTTACCTGACATAGCGGTGGGATTGCAAGCGATGAAATCAGTCCTCAAATCCGAGGGGATCATCCGTACCAACCTGCACAGTTCTCTTCAGCGCACTAACTTTTACCGCGCCCAAGCACTTTTCAGGATGATGGGGTTGATGGATGAAAATCCGCAAGAAATGGAGATCCAATTAACCCGTGATATTATGAATGCTTTGAAAGATGACGTAAGACTTAAAGTAACTACCTGGGACGGTAACCTTGCTGAAAAGGAACAGTCCATACTGATGAATTATTTGTTTCAAGGTGATAAAGGCTATACGATTTCTGAAATGTTCGCGGCGCTGAGAGTTGCTGATTTAGAGTTTGTGAGCATGGTGAATTGGCGACACTGGGAATTGACGGACTTGTTCAAAGATCCAGATAACTTACCTGCATTTCTGGAGATGAGTTTGCCAGAAGTTTCTATAGAAGAGAGGCTGCATATGTTTGAACTGTTACAACCAGTTCATCGTTTAATTGACTTTTGGTGCGCTCATCCCGCGCGAGAGCCGTTGTTACCTGTTTCGGAATGGACTCTTGCTGATTGGCAGACTGCACGGGTGTATCTGCATCCCCAGCTAAGGACTGCTCAGGTACAAGAAGACTTGATTAACTGTATCAATGGTTACAGACCATTCGAGATCAGCAGTTATGTGCGTTTGCCAACCAAAGTTCCTATCCTAATAGAGAGTATTAAGGCTGCTTGTTTGCTGCCGCTTTGGGAAGGAGGTTGTTCTGTCACCGACCTAGCCGAACGCTGGCTAAAGCTCAGACCCATCCATCCCGTTACCCTAGAGCCGGCGAGTCACGAGACAGCGTTTGAGGAGGTCAAGGAACTTTTGAAAATGCTAGAAGCTTTTATATACGTGCTTTTGGAGCGATCGGCTTGAGAACGAAAAAAAAAATCCAGCGAGTGATATGAAGACTGTCAGAAGTGGGTAAGTTATCTCTAAGAGTTAGAAATCAAGCATCCCACCCCTCTAGGAGAAACAACCAATGAAAACTGAATTTAAAGCCAGATTCCTGCAACACCTCAATCAAAAAAGACAGGATAAGGGTTTCACCCTGATTGAACTGCTGGTCGTTATTATCATCATCGGTATTTTGTCTGCGATTGCTCTGCCTTCCTTCCTCAGCCAAGCCAACAAAGCCAAGCAGTCAGAAGCCAAGCAGTATATCGGTTCCATGAACAGAGCTCAGCAAGCTAAATATGCAGAGGATAATGGCTTTGTAAAGGAGGTTAATGATTTGGGTTTGGGCATCAAAACTCAAACTACTAACTATATATACTCAGTCCAACAAGCAGGTTTTGCATCCGATACAAAAGTGACCAACTACGCAACACCTGTAAATAAAAAGGCCCTCCAATTATATGCTGGTGGGGTAGCTATAGGTGCAGAAGGTGGAGCAGGGGCGGCTACACAGGACAAAACCACGTCAGCAGTTTTATGTGCATATGATGGTGAGGCTGCTGATTATAAGCCAGATCCGAACGCGGCGATCAATTCTCGGTGTCCGACGGGTGGTACAGAAGTCGCCAAGTAAAAAAGGTATTACGGCTAGGAAGGTTCGATCAATCTAGTCTGAACTTTTTCCAAAAGTGGGTAGTGTTTGTATACACTACCCATTTGCATAGTTTCTAGAAATATTAGTTTTCCATATTAAAAATTTGACACCCTCTAACTTTTTAGACAACCCGGGATTGCCTGAACTACAAACTTTTCAGCAGCAAGCAGATAAATATGCAATGCAGGGACATTATGCTCAAGCAGCAAATTTGTACGAGCAAGCAATAGAAGTTAATCCAGACACCAAATCTAATTACTGGCATTTGGGCTTGATGTTTCTGTTGCAGGAACAAGAAGCAGAAGCTCAAACTACTTGGCTGCTAGGCATGGCAGAAGGGGAACCAGAACAAGTCGAGGAGTGGACAGCAGAACTGATACAAGTGTTGCAAGCGGAAGCAGAGCGACGTAGAGGTATAGCAGACTATTCAGTAGCTTGGGTAATTCGGCAGCACATCCGAGAAATTAATCCCGCAGATATTAGCAACCTCTTGCACTTGATTGGCTTGTGCATCCTGCTTGAGACCTATACAGGGGAGGAACTGAATGCTCTGGGCTTAATCGATCATCTCCAGTCCGAGCAACTCGCAGAGGCAGACTCTGAGCTATTAATGCAAGTGCTCAACAGTGTTTTACATTATGCTCCCCTGCACCCTTCGTCGCTCGAACTAGCGGAAGCCTGTCTAGCCCATGTCCGGGAACCTCTAGTTTTTATTGAAATTGTCATCGCAGCGTCGGTGGAAATTGCTCACTCGGCATTGATGCCGGGACTAGCAATAAGCTTTGCAGAGTTAGCTCGCACTTTAGATGTTAATAATCTCGGAATTTTGCTACAGTTAGGTACTTATTATCAAAATGCTCAGCAATATGCTCGGGGTATAGAAATTGCCAAATTGCGCTATTCCTTATCCAAGCAACTAGCAGATAAAGTTTTTTCTAATCATCAAATTATGCGGGGATTGATGAGTGCAGGTGGATATTGGGAACAGGTATTACCGGTAATCCAGAGACACAAATCACTGTTGGAGTCACTGCTCGGCGAACAACCAACATCACTTCACGCGACTACAGTCCAAAATCTGTTTCTTACTACCTTCTTTTTACCGTACTTTGAAGACAGTCCAAAAATTAATAAACCCATTCAAAATCAAGTCTCTCAGTTATGTCAAACTAATGTTGAAACCTATGCCAAGGAGCAGGCAGATCGATACAGACAGCGAGTGGCACCCAGTAAAAGCAATGGTACTGCTACTAAGCGTTTGAAGATTGGTTATGTATCGCATTGCCTGAGAAGACATTCAGTTGGCTGGCTAGCACGATGGCTTTTCCAGCATCATGATCACGCTCAATTTGAAATACACGGTTATTTCCTGATCTATAGAAAGACGGAGGACTCTTTACAGGAATGGTTTGTCAATCATGTTGATAAAGCCCACAAAGGCGGTTTTTACGGTACTGAAGTGGCCGAGCAAATTTATCACGATGAGATTGATATTCTGATCGATCTCGACAGCATCACACTCGATGTGACTTGTGAGGTGATGGCACTCAAGCCTGCACCCGTTCAAGTCACTTGGCTGGGTTGGGATGCTTCTGGGTTGCCGGCGGTTGACTATTTTATTGCCGATCCCTATGTTTTGCCGGAGTCTGCTGAGGAATATTACAGTGAAAAAATTTGGCGTTTGCCTCAAACTTATATAGCTGTGGATGGTTTTGAGGTGGGTATTCCAGATTTGAGGCGCGATAGGTTGGGTATTCCGAGTGATGCTGTTGTATATCTTAGTGCTCAGAGGGGCTATAAACGCCATCCAGATACAGCGCGACTACAGATAAAAATTATTGCAGAAGTACCGAATAGTTACTTTTTAATCAAAGGTTCTGCTGATGAAGAATCAATTAAAAACTTCTTTTTTCAGTTAGCAGAAGAAGAAGGTGTGGCGGGCGATCGCCTGCGTTTTTTGCCAGAGGTAGGAGCCGAATCGGTTCACAGAGCAAACTTAGGGATTGCAGATGTAGTTCTTGATACTTATCCTTACAACGGTGCTACAACTACCCTAGAAACTTTGTGGATGGGCATTCCCCTCGTGACGCGGGTAGGACAGCAATTTGCGGCTCGCAACAGTTACACGATGATGATCAATGCTGGTATAACTGAGGGAATAGCTTGGACGGATGAGGAATATGTCGAGTGGGGGATACGCTTAGGGAAAGATACGGCTATGAGGCAACAAATTGCTTGGAAATTGCGACATTCGAGGCAAACTGCTCCCCTGTGGAATGCTAAGCAGTTTACGCTAGAGATGGAGAAAGCTTACCAACAAATGTGGCAAATGTATATGGAGAAACATCATTCGTAAAACGACTGATAGCAATGTATGACATAAGTTGAAATGTGGAGGATAGTTAAGTGAGTGATGCTTTAGATGAGGTGATTGCGCCTCGATTGTCCCTTTGCATGATTGTTAAAGATGAAAAAAAGAATTTACCGAGATGCTTAGAGAGCGCTAAACCTTACGTTGATGAAATGATAGTGGTAGATACTGGCTCTCAGGATGGTACGCCGGAGATTGCTCTTCAATATGGAGCAAAAGTCGATTACTTCAAATGGTGCGATGATTTTGCAGCCGCTCGAAATTTTTCTCTTTCCTTAGCATCGGGCGACTGGATTTTAGTTTTGGATGCTGATGAAGAATTAGTTGTTAATACTGATGCGTTGAAAGAGGAATTAACTTCAAAAACGGAAGTCATAGCCTATTTACTGATGCTAAGCGAAGCCAATGCTGTAGAGGGGACAACCCCATTACACACACCCAGGCTATTTCGCAATCTTCCAGAACTTAGATATGTAAGTCGCCTACACGAATATATAGACTTAAAAAAATGGTACGGTCGTCCAAACTTTTTAACTGACTTAAAAAGTTTGAAAATTCTGCACCATCCCAAAACCGATCCTCAAGAAATCCAGCAAGAATTGATAGAGCGTGACATTGCTATTTTGGAACGAATCCAGCAAGAGGAAGGTATTAGCTTAAGACTCCTTTACAGCCTTGCTGGTGTTTACGAGGCTACTCAGCAAGCTGAGAAAGCTCAAGAATGCTACGCTGAAGCATTTGAGCGACTTTTCCCACACTTGATGGAAGGGAACCCGCCGGATGATTTTGCTTTTATTCCCTCCCTGATTTTTACATTGGCGGGGCAGTCCTTGCAGAATCAAGATTATGAAACGGCACGGTTAATTACTCAGCGCGGTCTTGAGTGGTGCGCCAACTATCCGCCTATAAATTACATAGCTGGAATGACTTTAATTAGTTTAGGATTTCCTCTGGGCGCTATTGCTTATTTTGATAATTGCTTGCAACTGGGTAAAGATGTCAGTTACTATACAGGAGAGCCTTTTGACATCAGTTTTATGACAACTGATGCGGCCTGTGGTTTAGGTGCTGCGTACATTCAGATGAAGTCCTGGCAAGCCGCTATATATGCTTTTGAACTAGCGCTTGATTTTGATGAAAACTGTACAGACGCTCAAAGAAATTTAGAGGGAATTAAGGCTTTGCTTAATCAAGAAATGTAAGGATGGAGATAGGTGGAGAAGTGGTTAGCTATCCTCTACTTTTATGGCTGATGTGTGTTGGTTAAATTTTTCTAGTTCGTAGCAATTAATACCTTTTGCTTCCCGAAGTGCGATCGCTTCTTTATTCTCCTTTTCCAACAAAATTCGACCGTAAAGTCGAGGTGTCAAAGCTAACCACTGAATTTCGCTCAACTGTCCAATCAGTGTAATTTCTGGGCCCTCGGAAACATCTAAATCTTCTTGCATTAAAAGATTCATCGCCACGCTTGATAAAGCGAGATTAGCATCTTCGTCAGAAATGTTAGTATTGTCTACCAGTAAAGTCATCTTGCTTTTGTCTGGGTGAGTTGCGACCGCCCTCACTACTCGTTCCAATTCTAAACCAAGAGACTCTTCTGGCTGCGTCCAATCTGGAAAAATAATTAGATTAATCTCTTTCAAGTTTAAACGCACTAGAGTTGCGTCAATCAGGGCTGAACTAACCGTTTTCGCCATTTTTGACCAAGAGAACTTTTTGGCTTGTTCCAACCCCGCCGCAATCAATGAGTTGCGAACCTTCGGTTTTTGTACCTCGCAAAGTGCATCGGCTAAACCCTCAACATCCTCATCATCCACATATAAGGCTGCTTCTCCTGCCACTTCAGGAATCGAGGCATTAGGACAAGTAATTACGGGACAACCGCAAGAGAGTGCCTCCAGTACAGGCAAGCCAAATCCTTCATATTTCGATGGATAAACCAGTGCAACTGCACCGGCATAAGCTAATCTCAACTCCTCATCATCAAGTTGAAGCCTGTGAACTACAGTACCTAATGTATAATTTCTAAACTCTCCTTCTAATAAAACTCCACTCCCCGTACATACTATTTCAAAACCTTGTTTACTTGCAAGTTGAGCAAATGCGCGGAAGAATAAAATAGAATTTTTATAACCAGCTCCACCACCAACCGAAATAAAATATGGTTTTGAAATTCCGTACTTTGTTTGAAAACTACTAATCTCTTCTTTACTCGCTGACGAGAAAAGATTTTTAACTCCGCAATGAGCTACAGTTACCGATTCTTGGGCAAGGGCTGGGAAAAACCTTGTTAAGTCCCGTGCTGTACTTTCTGAGATAGCAACATATGCAGAAGCATGGCGGATACCGTGATGCTTTTCCCTCCACATGGCTTCATCTAAATTCGTCGGCAAAACTTCTGGAATCATGTCATATGCCATAAACACCGAAGGTGTTGATAGCGGTGTCGTGTAGTAGGAAGAGATAAATAAAACAGCCTCTTCTTCATCGCAGACTGCTTGCAGCATTTCGCGATCAGCATCGGTTGTTCCGTAGTTATAAGCTGCTATAGTACGGTATCTGATACCCAAGATTTTGGGCGCTGTTCCAGCCCTGTCAAGAACTACAATATGCTTAGCAAAACCATTTTCTGCCCATTCTTCTAACAGTGAGGACCATACACGAGCTATCCCTGTTCTGTAAAGCTGGAAGAATACGCCATCAACAATGATTTTGGGACAAGAATTATAATACTTTCTTATAAAAATTTTTCTATTTTTAAAATGTAAAGCAAGTTGATCTATTCGTCCGTCTCGACCTGTAGCGTTTGTTATATGGCGAATTAACCGGTTTGCATCAGGAACAGGGGTCAATGAATAGCCTGCCAATCTTGCCCGATGAGACAAGTCCACATCATCCCAATATCCAGGCCCATAGTCTTCGCACCATCCTCCCAACGCCTCTAACAAATATCTTTTAATACACAGCGCCCAACCTTCTAAATAAAATTCTCCTAGTTCATTTTGCGCTAAAGGTCCAGCTAAACCTTCGGCAGCCAAATTACACAAATATTCAATTGGTGAATCTATTATTTCCACGTCATTATTTAGGTGAATAATATACTCGCCAGTTGCTACCTTCGCTCCCTGATTGTTTGCTGCCGCAAAGCCTCGATTGGTCTCATTTCGTAGCAGCTTAATCTTCTGTCGCCTGCAAAATTCTTCCAATGCTGTTTTTCCTTTTGGTGCGCTACCATTATCAATAAATATTATTTCGGTATCGGGTAAGTATTTGAGATTTTGTTCCCACAGTTCTAACAATTCACTGTGATCCCACCAAGGTACAACTATGCTCGCTAAACACTTAACGGCGCTCGTGAAGTAACCTTTACTTGCTTCCACCCAAAAGCAACTCTGAGCATGAGACCAGTAATTACTAATATTGATATTGTGAAAACCTGCGGCTTTCAGTAATTGTTGCAATCGAGGCGCAGTAAAGCCCGTCTTGTGAAACTCGCCTGAGTGCGTCTGCAACCCAAATATAGTATCTAATTGCCACCCCCATCGTTGGTCTTCTGGCTTGGCTAACCACTGCTGCATACACCATTCTAGATTTGGTAAGTTCATCACCAATTTACCGTCTGGCTTTAAAACTCTTGCCCATTCTTTAAGAGCTAGTGGCACTTCAAATTTTCCAATATGCTCCAGCATATGTTCTGTAAAAATTTCATCTACAGAGTCACTTTCAAAGGACAGATTAAAGATATCCATTTGAATAACGCCTGAAGCATAAACATATTGGTCTATATTAGAGTATCCCTCCTTGAGGTGTGTCCCACAGCCAATATGTAACTTTACTAAGTTGTCGTTTGGCTTCATAATTTCTTATTTTTTGGAATAACAATTTTTTATCTTTTCTATTCTATTTTTATTGAGTAGGTATGTTTCCCTACTCGAATCAGTCAACTTTCCTTAAAAATCGCTCTCCTCTCGCCCTATTCTCCGCCCTCCTACTTCTTCCCCTTCGCCTGCCCCAACAGCGCCTTATAATCCGCCCGATCGGGATTTAGCTTGACCAACTTCTCCAAAGGCTCGATCGCCCCCACCTTATTATTCATCTGCAACCGCACATTTGCCAACCCCTCCAGAGCTGTCTGATTCTGAGGTTCCCGCTGCAAAACGGTTTCATATCCCCGTTCCTGCGCCGCCAGCAGAGATTCCTGGGAAACAGCCACAGGCGTCTGCTTTTGCTGGTGCTGGCTGCTCAAACCGCTGCTGAACAGACTGAAAATACCAAAAATCGCAGAACCACCAAACGAAACCATTGATACTAAGGCAAAAATCTGCTTAGTTCGATCGCCCTTATTAACTGGACGAGGGCTAGATTTTTTCTGTGTGCTTTCCATTGCTAACTCTTGGCCTCGCTGTTTTCCCGGTACTCGCAAAGCACCTATCTCTAGATTGCCCAAGTTCGATCGCAAAACGATCGCCCTTTGCCATTTAAAATTTGAAACCTATTCTAGCCTTACACACAACACCAGAGATTTGTCAAGGACATTTAGGTAACAATAACACGCGGACGATCGAGATCGGTGAAGGGCGATCGCACCCTTACTTTTTAGCCGTTACTCTCAGGCAATTCCCCAAACCGATATCGGTAACGCGCTAGCAAAGGTTCGAGTTCAGCAGCACGCTGGCGTTCCGCTTCTAGTGCTGAGGGTAATTCATCAGGAAGCAGTAATTTTTATCCATTATCTTCCCGATAAAAACCGATGAGTTTTCCATCTATTTCTAAACGCCGTTGCAGCACTTTACGGCGACTTTTAGTAATTAATTGATAGCTATATTCCTGTTGGTAGTATTGAGATCGCTAGCCCTTTTGAATTCCTTAATTGCCTCAACATGACTCGGCATATTTACACACCTGACGAGTAAACCAATATCGAGTTCGGGGAGCAATTGGGAACTCGCAATCTCTTCGTATGCTTGCTGTCTGAGAGCATACAGAGACAGTCTGCTGTTTTCCCAAAACCAGACTTCAGGGATTTGCAGCCGTTTGTAAGCCTCTAGCTTATCAATTCCGCCGCTAGTGACGACTACTTCGATCGCTAAATCGGGACGTTCTCTATCAGCACCCAATTCGTAAGACTTGTCTGCTTCACACTTCACCAGTCGCGATTCATTTTCTAAAGTCAGAGACTCCGTAGGGGTGAAATCGATTCCTGCCGCCATCATGTAAGTTTCTACCAACGCACCGATACGTCCCTTGGCTGTTTCGTGTTTTCTTCCAGGCATTTTCTGAATCTCCAGTATCCCATCTAAAAAAGACAGCCGAACCCCTGGAATATCCAGCATCGGTTCTAAGGTTTTGAATTGTTCCCACGTTAATCCTGGAAATAGCAACGGCCGATCTAATTTTTCTTCTAATGTTGTTGCTGTCATCCCCATCGCTCCTTAATTGTGGTTATTTTAAATCTCAAACGTCCTTGCTGACTCGATTGTGCAATCAAAATGGGATTGGATTAAGGGCCGAAAGGTCGATCGACCTACCACACCTTCAAATGCCATCAGGATCGATGCCCTGACTTCTCAAGTATGCCATTAGTCGATCGGCCCTCTCGCGTTCCTCTTCGGTCCTCTGGCGTTCCTGTTCCACCCGTTCGGCACCCCACAGCAGCAAATTGCCATTCTCATCCCACCAGCGCAACCAATAACCCGTTCTCTGAGATTTTTCACCTTCCCAAACCCCCAGAAATAAACCCATTGATTCTATCCAGAATCGCTGATTAGCATCCGCTTCTTGCAGTTCGTATTCTCCCGAGTTCGAGAGTCTGTACACTTCCAATACTCCCGATTTAGGTTCAAAAATTACATAAATCGGTACTTGCAAAATTCGCTCGTAAAACCGCCATTTTCCGTAAGGATATGTCGGTTTATTTGAATATTCACTACCGTCAGTATCCGATAAAAATTCCATCACTACTGCGGGTACTTCTCCCTCTGCATTGGGCGTATAACTGCGGCGAACTTCTCCTGGTTCTGCTGGCAATACCGAGGGAACGTAGACCCAATCTGGGGCTTTTACTACTGTTTTGTCGTTGACTTTGGCACACAGTCCAAAATTGGAAGCTATTAGCATTGAAGCTAGGATAAATCCTGCGATATCCAAGGCTTCTCGCAGAGCTGCGGCTAAAAGTGGTTGGTCGATGTTTTCCACGGGATCGTCGGGTAATTTAAAGTCATCTGGCAATTTTTCCCAAGTTACAGTATACTGGTTTTTGGTTTCAGCCGATTTCGATAATGTTTGCGTCATTGGTTTTCCTTGTTGAGATTGAAATGGTTTTTTGTTAATAGGATTGGTACAATAAGTTTAATGGCGGAGTGTGCAGGGCGCACCTTACTAACTAGCTGTAATCGCGGTGTGAATTGCGCCCCTTACTAACTAGAGGAAGTCGCCGCTTTTGCAATGGCGGTTATTCAATAATACCCCGTTTTAAGGGGTATTTTCGGGAGCCACTGGTTCTGCTGACCTGGCAGTTTGAGAAGGTATAACAGGGAATTTTTGCTGTTTGTTCAAGCTGGGGAATCCAGGCTCTACTGATTGATTTTTGGCAGGGGTACTCGCATTTACTTTCTCAGAAATGGGAGCTAATGTTTGAGTCACTTTAACTTGGTGTCGTAGTTGTTCGGTCGAACCCAATAAGCCTCCCAATCCGTTGAACAACCTGCGAATGTTGTTGCGGAAAGCCGGATCTCCTGTCAAATCATCCACGTCGGAAGTAATTTTCTGCACGTTCTGAAATGTAGCTCGTGCAGAATCTAGAGTTTGCTGCAATAATAGCAAAGTGGCGGGATTGTTTACCTGGCTGGATAAATCTCGCAAACTACTAGAAGCTTGGGCAGCATTCGCTGATAAAACTTCTAAATTGTTCAGCAATTGTCCTTGGTTGATTCGATTAATGGTCGGGTTCAAACTGCTGACAGCTACCTGCAGTTCCTGACTGCTTTGATTGATGTTATTCAGAGTTGAGACTAAACTGGCGCGGTTGGTTGTTACTAAAGAATTGACTTGGTTTGCTGTTAAGGTAATTTGATTGGCTGCTTGAGTTACTGAATTAGCAGAATTTATCGCAGCGGCAGATACGGCTTTTGTGGAAGTGTCCGCCGTAGCTGCTACTTTAGAAACATCAGCGGCGACTGCTGATATTTCCGTCGTGAGCGATTGATTTAAGGTGCTTGCTTCTCCCTTTAATGATTGATTTAAACTGCGGGCTTCCCCCTTTAATGATTGATTTAAACTGCGGGCTTCCCCCTTTAATGATTGATTTAAACTTGCTATTTCGGTTTTTACAGATTGATTTAAGCTGCCAATGTCTCCCCTTACAGATTGATTTAAAGTTTTTATTTCCGCTTGGGCAGTTTTAGTTAAAGTCGATAAATCTTGAGTGAGTTTAGCTGCACCTTTAGCGGTGTTGGCTGTATTCTCGGCAAGAGATTTAATATTGTTAAACAGCGCGGGGTCAGTGTAGAAGTTAGCTAGGCGAACTGTGGATCGAATAAGTTCGTCGATAGTGACTCCAGCTTGACCTTTTAAGCGCGAATTGTTGCAGATAATCTCAGGGGGACAGTCGGCACTAACGGGATTGGCGGTAAGTAACGATTCTGGCAAAATCGAGTTGGGGGTAATGTCGATCGACGATTCGCCAATTAAACCGGATTTATTCGCTTCGATCGTAACATCCCGGGGAATCACTAAAGTACCGGGGGCAATCTCCAGCGTCACGTCTACGCCGTTGGAACCCGGTTGGAGGGCGGTAATTTTACCGACTGCAACCCCACGATACCTGATGGGCGTGCCTATTTGCATTCCTTGGGCGCTGCCAAATTCTACGGCGAATTTGTAGCTGCGGTTCCCTAGCTGCACGCCCCGCAGCCACAGCACTAAGCCGCCAAATAAACCGATTCCTACTAAAATTAAGAGCCCGACAGAACCTTCTCTTACAGTTCGCGATCGCATATTGCCTCCTTAGTCATTGGTCATTAGTTATGGGTTATTAGTTATGGGTTATTAGTCATTGAGCATCATTTTTAGGGGATGACCCGATAGATTGTAGGTATGAGTTTAATTGAGTGGGCTAAGTCATTAATGATTGCTGTGAATGTATTTACTTGTTGAACGTTTAAAAGGTTTCGAGTGTAAGCTCGTCTCAACCAGTGTTGACTTTCATATAAAGAACCTCTAGCTATCTTGACAAAGCGTCTGTTGTCTTGATAACTGCCTCGTCCCACTCCTTCTGCTATGTTAGCACCGATGCTATCGGCTGAACGGACAATTTGTTTGCCGATAGTATCTTTGGCAAATGGCTCCCAAGTCTTAACAGTTTGCCAAATTTCATCTGCTAGTCGTTCAGATAATTTATAAACTCGCAATTTCTGAAAACTTTTTGTTGCCATATTACCCTCGACATTAATGACTGCTGACTAATGGCTCATGAAAATTGACTAATAACAATTGACTATCCAAGCGCTGGAATTGGCCCAGTAACACTGCCGCTAAAAAATTGTCTGATCAGTAAATTATCTGTCGATGCAATGTCATTGACAGTTCCCTCCCACTGCACTTTGCCTCGATAGAGAAACACGATGCGATCGGCAGTGCGGCGGATGGTACTGTCTTGGTGAGTGACGATCGCATAAGTGCTGCAAACACCGTTAGCCGCCTGCAACTCACGGATTAAATCTTCAATTACCGTCGAAGCGATCGGATCTAAACCCGCCGTCGGTTCGTCGTACAGCAAAACCTCTGGATTATCCCTGTCATTATCAGGATTCGCCATGATAGCGCGGGCAAAACTTACCCGCTTCCTCATTCCCCCAGACAACTGCGCCGGATAGCGTTCGCCAATTCGCGGCAAACCCACCATCTCCAACTTTTCCTCAACCAATTCCCGAATGCGGCGGCGCGGCAGCTTAGAATGCTGGTAAAGTAAAAAACCGACATTCTCCTCCACCGTCAGCGAATCAAACAAAGCCGCTTGCTGAAAAACCATCCCAATTCCGATCGGATCTGCCACGTCGTCCACCCATCCGACCCTGCGCTGTCCCTGAACAAAAACCTCACCGGCATCCGGGGCCAACAAACCCGCAATTATCCGCAGAATCGTAGATTTCCCCGTCCCGGAAGGGCCAATAATTGCCAGGGCCTCTCCCCGATAAATCCTCAGATCGACTCGATCGAGGATCGGGTTCTGGCCGAAGGACTTACTTACCCCCTTGAGTTCGATTAGTGGCTCTGCCATAGGATGTTATCAATAAGTTGTGAGTCCTCAGTCATCAGTCTACCTAATGACTCATGACTCATGACTAATCACTAATTACTTAAATTGACTGCCAGAATCAAAACTCTCTTGTATTGTAAATTTGTCCGGTCGAGCTGTTCCAATACCCTTAAGACTAATTAACCATGTCAATTAGTTCACTTCCTAAAGCCCTCCGCGTCTTGGCTAAAGCCAAGCAGGTTTTTGCCCAATCCAGAAATCCTTACCCCCCTTCTTTGCGGAACGGGCGAGTTCACCAGTGGTTTAAGTGGTTAGCCCCCGGACTGTTAGTGAAACGGTGGCTGCTGATTAGTGCTAGCGGCGTGGTACTTGCCACTTTGGGTTTAGCGATTTGGACTGGGATGACTCCCATTTTCTTCTTATTGCAATTGTTGAGAAATTTTTTGGCGTGGATTGCGGAAGTTATTCCCAATTACGTGTCGGGGCCGATCATCATTGCTGGCGGGATTTTGTTAATTCTGTGGGGTCAAACTCGCAGTTTGAACTCTATTACTCAAGTGCTGATGCCCGAAGGGAATGAGGAATTGGTTGATCGACTCCTCAACCACCGTCGCTTGCACCGCGGCCCGAAAATTGTGGCACTTGGGGGCGGTACGGGTCTTTCTAATTTGCTCAGGGGATTGAAGGATTACAGCGCCAAAATCACTGCTATTGTCACGGTGGCGGATGATGGCGGGTCTTCCGGGCGGCTGCGGCGGGAAATTGGGGTATTGCCGCCGGGAGACATTCGCAATTGTTTGGCTGCTTTGGCAGATGAGGAAAAGTTATTGACTGAGTTATTTCAATATCGTTTCCGGGCTGGTGACGGTTTGGTGGGTCACAGTTTTGGGAATTTGTTTTTGACGGCGATGAGCGATATTGCTGGAGATTTGGAACAGGCGATCGCGGCGAGTTCTAAAGTTTTAGCAGTGAGGGGAGAGGTGCTGCCGGCTACTCTGAGCGATGTTTCTTTGTGGGCAGAACTCGCTGACGGCCGCAGGATTGAGGGGGAGTCCAGCATTACAAAAGCTAACGGGCAAATCCTCAAAATAGGCTGTAATCCTGCTAATCCTCCGGCATTACCTAGGGCTGTGGAAGGTCTTCGGGAAGCGGATTTTATTATTATTGGGCCGGGGAGTCTTTATACGAGTGTCATTCCGAATTTGTTGGTGCCGGAAATTGCTGATGCGATCGCCCACAGCGAAGTTCCGCGAATTTATGTGTGCAATATTATGACTCAGCCGGGGGAAACTGACGGATACAGTGTTGCAGACCACATTCGGGCGATCGACCGCGCTTGCGGCCGGCCGCTGTTCGATGCTGTAGTAGTTCAAGGAAAAGTCCCTTCTGCAAAGGCTTTGATCCGCTATTCTCAGGAGAATTCTTATCCGGTTGTCCTCGATCGAGAAGCCGTGACGCAATTGGGGCGACGAGTTGTCATCGCCAATGTCATGGATGAAGATGAAAATACGGGTTTAATTCGCCACAATTCGCAAAGGTTGGCGGGGATGTTGCTGCGTTGGTACGGCCGCGCGCAGAACATTTAAGCTGCTGACTGTTAACTGTTGACTGTTGACTGTTGACTAATATTATTGGTTATTGGTTATTGGCCGCCGCCAGCGAGTAACAAATAACAAATAACAAATGACTAATGACTAATTATTGAAATGAAAACTTTGCTTCCCGATTCTGAGGCTACGCGCAAGTTTGGTGTTGGGTTAGGTCGATCGCTCCCCGCCGGCACTGTAATCTTATTACAAGGAGATTTAGGTGCGGGCAAAACTACCTTGGTTCAAGGCATCGCTGAAGGTTTAGGAATCTCAGACTCGATCGAAAGTCCTACTTTCACGCTGATTAACGAGTATTTTGGAGGGCGAATTCCGCTGTATCATCTAGATTTGTATCGACTGGAACCCGAAGAAGTGGAGGCTTTGCACTTAGAAAGTTATTGGGACGGGTTAGAAATGGATTTGGGAATTGTGGCGATCGAATGGGCGGAAAGATTGCAGTACAAACCAGAAAATTATTTGCAAATTTCTTTAAGTTATCTAGATAACGGGCGGCAAGCTGAAGTAATTGGTAATGGCGAGTTATTGGATTGGCAATGGGAACATTGAGCGAGTGCGATTCCCTACCCTTCGGGAACCTCTGCGGGAAGATAGCTTCGCTCGCGCGTACTTACTGCGGACGGTTGACACGAATTAATTTGCCTCTCAAACTTTCTTCACCAGCAATAGCATCATTGATGCGTATTGCCAACATTTCTACATTCCGATTTTTGGTACAAACAATAATACCAGAGTGGTCTGGCTGTCGGTTGTGCAGTCCGATAAAATCAAACCGATTTAATGTCAAAACAGCTCTATCTTTGCTTATAGCAAATGCTAGCACCTCTGGATCGGGAATCCCAAGTCCTGCTTTTCCTGCTTCCTGAACAGTCAGGATATTGTGACCAAAAGCGCGCAGCAATTGCACAACGGGCAAAGGAAATTGTTCGTCTGCATACAAATTCAGCATGACTCAGGCTTCCTCATTCTTGCAGATTGCTTCTTCGATTTCCTCCAGATGTGCATCAGCATAAGTCCAAACATTGACTAGATCGGCAGCGCTGAGATGGGGATAAAATTGTAGAAGTTCAGCATCGCTTGAACCTTCACGGCGAAAACTTTCAAGCAGCCAAACTGGGATGCGAGTTTTGGCAATGCAAGCATCGCCACCACACACGTCGGGAGTTTTGGTAATTCCTGGCCAACTATTGTTTAAACTTTGGGCTAAAAGTCTGATGACTTCAGCTTTCTCAGTCGGAGTTAAGGCCAGGAGTTGTGTTTCTAGTTCTTCAAGAAGCATGGGTAAAATCGCCTTTGCGATGCAGGAATACCCAATTATAACACTTGAGTTAAAGTCATGCTTACTCAGCGTCAAATGTCAAGGCTTCTCCCCTCACATTTGTATCCAATTTACCATTTTCAAAAACAACTTTTCCTCCAACAACAGTCACAACTGGCCACCCAGTCAAACTCCAACCTTCAAAGGGACTCCAGCCGCACTTGCTGGCCATCTCTGCTCCGACCACCGGGCGGTATTTCTCCAAATCAACTAAGACTAAATCGGCATCAAAACCCGGAGAAATCGCCCCTTTGTTGGGAATCTTATAAGCCTTAGCAACGGCTGCCGACATCCAATTAGCAACTTGCGCCACTGTACATCTTCCCTCTACTGCTTGCGTCAGCATCAAAGGCAAAGAAGTTTCGACTCCGGGCATTCCAGACGGCGTATTTGGATATTCTTGAGCTTTTTCTGCTAATGTGTGCGGCGCGTGATCCGTGGCGATAAAATCAATTACGCCGTCGAGTAAAGCTTGCCAAAGTATTTCGTTATCGCGGGGCTCGCGCAAAGGCGGATTCATCTGAGCTAAACTGCCAATTTTTTGATAGGCGCTGGTATTTAACAACAAATGCTGCGGGGTCACTTCTGCTGTCACCCAACTCGGTTTTTCCTGGCGCAAAAACTCAGCTTCATCCCCCGTTGAAAGGTGCAGAATGTGCAGACGCCGCTGATATTTATTAGAAAGTTTTACTGCTAGTTGAGTTGCCAATAAAGCTGCTTGATTGTCTTGAATTTGCGAGTGCACGGCAACATCGGAAATCCCGGCAAATTCCTGACGCCTCTGATTGATTCTAGCTTGGTCTTCTGCGTGCACGGCAATTAGTCGATCGCCCTTGGCAAAAATCGCCTCTAAAGTTGCTTCTCCATCCACCAAAAGCTGCCCGTGCATCGAACCCATAAACACCTTAATTCCCGGAGTCGGATTCGCAGTCAACAAATCCGGCAAATTCTCGGGCGTTGCACCAATAAAAAAGCCGTAATTCACCAAACACTTCTCGGCAGCGCGACTTAGTTTATCATCTAAGGCAGCTTGGGTTGTGGTCAGAGGTCGCGTATTCGGCATTTCCAGAAACGATGTCACGCCGCCTTTAGCGCAAGCACAGCTAGCGGTAAATAAGTCTTCCTTGTGTTCTAAACCCGGTTCCCGGAAGTGTACCTGGGGATCAATTACTCCGGGTAACAGAGTTAAGCCTTTGGCATCTATTTCTCGATCGCCCGATTCGACAATTTCCGCAGCAACCTTGACAATTTGGCGATCGCAGATTTGCACATCTCCTACCAAAAACTCACCATTGGGCAAAAGAATGCGAGCGCGACGGATTAACAAACTTGATTTGGGAGTCATAAGATACCATTAATTGAGTAAACAGCGTGCTAGCATGGAAGCATTATTAAGTTTATAATTAGTATCCAGCTCAGTCACTACAATACCCTATGACTCGTCTAGACAAGTCAGCCGACGAAAAACCCCCGCAAGACACCGAAAATCCTTGGATCGAAGGAATTAAGACGATCGGCTTAGCAGCATTTTTAGCCTTTGGTATCCGCACCCTGGTTGCCGAAGCACGCTACATTCCCACGGGCTCGATGCTCCCAACCTTACAAATTAACGATCGATTAATTATAGATAAGGTAAGCTATCGATTCCAAGAGCCCCAGCGAGGAGATATTATCGTATTTATGCCTCCTGACCCGGCTAGTTTGTGTACGGGACAGCCGCCACCGATCAAAGATGCCTATATCAAGCGAGTGATCGGACTGCCGGGGGACAATGTGGAAGTCAAAGAGGGAAAAGTTTTTATTAACAAGCAGCCGCTACAGGAAAAATATATTGAAGAAATTCCGCAGTATCCCTACGGGCCTGTAGTTGTAGCTCCAAATTCTTACTTGGTGCTCGGCGACAACCGCAACGCAAGCTGTGACAGCCATTATTGGGGCTTTGTGCCCAAGCAAAATATCATCGGTAGGGCAATTGTCCGTTTTTGGCCACTCAACCGCACAGGTTCGATCGACCCCACGCCCCTTTATCCCGCTAAAAATTAGCTACAACCTTCAGTAGGGTGCGCCGAGCGCACCTTACTACTACAGATTAATGAACGTCAAAATTTAAAACTGGCTTAACTTCCGATCGTGCTGCCATTCCAGCAGATTTAGTACGACGTTTCGCGATCGAGAACTTTCACCACTTTGTTATACATCTCCTCAGCTTCTTGCTGCGAATTGCCGATACTGGTCAAGCCCAATTTGCCAAACTCCGACAAACAACCCATTAAATGAAACACACTGCCCGTCTCTGTACCGCTGTCAAAGTGCAGTTGATTGTCAGCAATAATATCCATCAAATCGTTCGGTAATAATCCCCGATAGCGCTCTTTTTTCAAATTGTCCGAAGCGACATAATATTTCGGACGGCCCTGCTGGCTGTAAAATAATCCGGTAGTACGATCGTACCGACCGTTTGTTAACAGCTTCAAAGCCATAAACGGATGAGTTGTGCCTCCTTTTCTTAAGTTAATTTCTATTGCTTGAAGATCCCATTTCCCATCGGATTGCTTTACAGCGAGAAAATCTACTCCAAATCTCTCTAAAGCCCCTTTTTTAGCTAAGTTTTTCCCCACTTTCCATCCCAATTCTTGCAACGCCAGCCGGTAAGATTCGTCCGCAGGAAATCGGCAACCCAAGAAAATTTGACCGTCTGGGCCTCCTAAAATCTGGTCGTGAGTGGAGAGAATTTCTACTTCGCCGCTGGGAATAATTCTGCCTTGAACACTGGGCGAGAACTTTTTTTCTCCTTCGATAAATGCTTCGGCAATTGCCCCTAATTCGGGAATGCGGCTGCTAAAATTTTCCCAGGTTTCGCCTGTGGATTGAAAGCGCAAATTATGGAAGCAATCCCCAATTGCCTTCGCTCTTTCTTGAGGCGCTTTACTTGTCAGGGAACGCAGATCTAGAATTGCATTTCCTTCCCCCGAAAAACCTTCATTTAACTTAATTACCATCCGCTGCAAATCCGGCTGCCGTTCCCACAATTGAGCGGCAGCTTCTGCTAAATCTTCCGCATTCCAAACCAACTCGGAACCGTCAGGATAAGGCACGCCACATTCTTTAAAAATTTGCCTGCTACCGCTTTTTGTTCCCCAGTATAACAGATCGGGATCGCTGGCCCACAAAGGAATCCCCAATTTAACAGATAACTCGCGTTCTAAGGGCGTCGAGTTATAACAAACCATATAAGATTTTGTCGGCCGTACTGCTTGACGAATGCGCTCCATCAAGCGGGGGCGATCTAAAATTTTCTGGGTGAGGGATTTGGCAGAAGCATCGTAAGCACTGAACAGCAAAAGCCGATCGCGCGCGTGAGAAAATGGTATTCCCGGCAGCAATTGCAGGTAATAATCCACAATCATCGGGTGCAAGGGCTCCGAGGTAATGTAAATTAAGCGCGTGCGGGGATTTCGCAGGCGAATTAATGAAAATAAATGCCGCTCTTCGTAGTGGTAAGCACCCTCAATTTTCCGCATTTCTTGCTGATCTAAGCTGACAGAAGGAATGATAATAATGTCACAATCCCCGCTGTCGAATTCTTCTATCGCTCGCCAACGTTCGCGTAATTCGGTCTGAAGATTGCGAAACTTCTGCGCCGATTCGGAAGATGAATTATTTAACTCTTGCATTGCGTTTTATCCTAAGTATTCAAATAATTATTGCTGATTA
Organism: Microcoleus sp. MON1_C1; assembly: GCF_036701945.1. Lineage (NCBI taxonomy): Bacteria > Bacillati > Cyanobacteriota > Cyanophyceae > Oscillatoriales > Microcoleaceae > Microcoleus > Microcoleus sp. MON1_C1. The sequence goes on from NZ_JAUBRO010000049.1 coordinate 23,308, forward strand.
TGTCGGGTGTGTCAGCCCCCATAGTGGAGACAACTCAAACAGTTTTTTCTGACCCCGCCCAAAAACCGATACTGTGCCACCTACTCCTGTCGTGAATCTCCAAAAATTTTAGACCCAAGTTTAATCTCCCAGATTCATCTGTGGAATAAATCTAAAATCTAAAATCTAAAATCTAAAATCGACTGACGTACCCTACCGGGGACGATCTTCCATTTCTGTCAATCTGCTCTAAGAAGCTCGCCGCGCTCGAAAAAGTCTGGCATACTGCAAAATTGGCTCTAAGCGGCGTTGATTTTGCTTGAGTGCCGATCGCAATTTTTCCGAAGGGCGGAACACCAGGGGAGCCGAATATTTGTTCAGCATTTCCATATCTGGCGACTGGCTCAGCAGCATCAGCCTCACTTCTTTGTCGAGCAAATAACTCAGAGAAAGCAAATCTCCCATGTTAGTAAAATCGTTGCCGCGATCGCTAATTACAATTGTATCTTTAATGGATCGATTAGCTATCACCTCTTTGTTAATAATTTTCGCAACTTCAGCATTAAAATAGCTCAAGTCTTTGCTCCACCAAGTATCAGAAAAAGCGCTAACTGTACAGGAGGCTACACTTGCTGTAAATACCAAGGCTAAAATGACTTGCCACAACCGCTGCTGAGTTTTCACGTTACTCGCGAGCAAGTAAGCAACTGCTAGCTGCACTCCCGGAAAGCAGGAAATCAGATAGCGGCTGACGGCGGAACGTTTGCCACCTAGAATTAGATCCGGTAATGCCAGTATCAAAAAAGGTACCAAAATAGATGTTACAATAAACAGCCAAGTAGAAGTGCTAACCCTGCGACAGATTGTGTAAAAAGCTGCCGCAATTAATAGCAAAAATGGCAATCTCAGCAGATAAGTCCAAATATTATCCCCGAAGTCAAAGTCAAAAAATAAGGCTGTAAAGCTGAGTGTCCACAATTTGACAAGATACAGCCAACCCGGAGATAGTCGCGTCCAATCTGTCGTAGCTGATGCTCGTTCCAGGTTTGTCGCCAGCAGGTAAATCCAGGGGATATACAATATTAAAGCTGCTGTTACTGCTAAGAAAAATTGGGAATTAGTTACGTGACCTGGCAATTTTGTTTTTTTGACAAACAACCAGTAAGAAATTATAAAAACTCCGTGTCCAATGAGTGTTAAACTGAAGAAAGGGTGAGTGTAGAAACCAACGACGATCGCCAGCGAGTAAAATACCCAATCTTGCCAACCCCGCAACCGCACTGCTCTTAGCAGCAGCCAACTGCTGCCAATAACTGTCGCTGTCAGCAAACTGTACTGCCTTGCTGTCTGAGCAAACAATATATCAAAGGGAGATAAAGCCAAAAGTGCTGTTGCTAATAACGCAGCCAAATTCGAGGCGAAAAGTTCCTGAGCTAAAGCGTACATCAAAGGCAGCGACAGCAAACTCAATAGTGCTGGCCAACTGCGGGAGGCTGTTAGAGAACTGCCAAATTGCTGCATCCACCAACGGGCCATGAGAAAGTATAAAGGCGGATGCTGCGGGTCTTCTAGTGCTAAAGAACGAATTGTGTCTGCTTCTGTACTTCCCGGTTTAATCTGCTGATATTTTTGCAATTCTGGTGCGGGAACAATCCGGTTTTGGAATAGTTCGTCGTCAATTTCTTGGCGGGTGAAACCAGCGGCGCGGATTGATGTGTAAGCTTCGTCGTGCCAGTACAGTTTGCGATCGATCTCGAAAAACCGAAATCCGATACCAAGTAAAATGCCGATCGCCAATAAGTTCATCAGCCAGCGGGAATTTTTGGTATTAACAGATGTGTCTTGATGTGTTGTAGATCCCATGCTTGTCCTAATTGTGGCGATTCCCTCCGGGATAGCTACGCTTCACGGAATTTGGAACTGTAGCCCATCTTAAACCTCACTCCCAGAGCGATCGATACCAACTACATCCCCTAACAGACAATAATTCTACCCTCTGCCGGATGCCGAATATCTTCTCGATTAGAGCCTTCTGAAAGCTGGCTCAGGCTCAACCACCCCCAAAATCAAGAATCTTCAGCCAGATCCTCCCAGAACCTCCAGACCCCAAAAATAACTGCTAACATACGTGTTGTACAGTTAATCAACAAGCTCCGCAAGGGGTCTACCCGCGTACCGCAAATGGCAAAATCAAAAGAAACGTCTATAAAAACTTCCACTGAAAACTCAGAAAAGCAAAAAGCTCTAACTTCGGTACTCTCCCAAATCGAGCGCAGCTTTGGCAAAGGAGCGATCGTCCGATTGGGAGACTCCACTCGCATGAGGGTAGAAACCATTCCCACCGGAGCCCTGACACTGGACATTGCTTTGGGCGGCGGTTTGCCAAAAGGCCGAGTCATTGAAATTTACGGCCCGGAAAGTTCCGGTAAAACCACTCTGGCCCTCCACGCGATCTCCGAAGTCCAAAAATCCGGCGGTATCGCAGCCTTCGTCGATGCCGAACACGCCCTCGATCCCACCTACGCCTCAGCTTTAGGCGTCGATATTGAAAATCTCTTAGTTTCCCAGCCGGATACCGGCGAAATGGCCCTAGAAATAGTCGATCAACTCGTGCGTTCCGTCGCCGTCGATATCGTAGTAATTGACTCCGTAGCCGCCCTCGTCCCCCGCGCCGAAATCGAAGGCGACATGGGCGACTCCCACATGGGTTTGCAAGCGCGCTTGATGAGCCAAGCTTTGCGGAAAATCACCGGCAACATCGGCAAATCCGGCTGTACCGTCATTTTCCTCAACCAATTGCGGCAGAAAATCGGCGTAACTTACGGCAACCCCGAAACCACAACCGGCGGTAACGCACTCAAATTCTACGCCAGCGTGCGGCTCGACATTCGCCGCATTCAAAGCTTGAAAAAAGGTACAGAAGAATACGGCAACCGCACTAAAGTTAAAGTTGCTAAAAATAAAGTTGCTCCGCCTTTCCGTATTGCCGAATTTGACATTGTATTTGGCAAAGGCATTTCTACTTTAGGCTGTCTGACTGACTTGGCCGATGAAATGGGAGTAATTACTAAGAAAGGTTCTTGGTACAGCTACAAGGGCGACAACATTGCTCAAGGACGCGACAACGTAATTCGGCACATGGAGGAAAATACCGAATTTAAAAATGAGATCGAGAAGTTAGTGCGGGAAAAACTTGATACGGGAGCTGTGGTTTCTGCTAATTCTGTCGCTCCGGTCGATCTTGATGTTGATGATGAGGATGAGGATATTGATGACGTTCAGGATGTAGAAGAGTTGGAAGAAGTCTAACTTTTGTAGTGATTTAGCGATTAGTCATTAGTGATTAGTCATTAGTAAAAGTAGGTTGGTTGAACGTAGAGAAACCCAACCTACTTTTGTGCTTTTGTCCTCAAAGATATGCAGGTTATACCATTTTAGATTTGGGAATTACTTACTGGGAGCCTCTCATATTTGTAAAAACACTTCTTCTGGCTCCTTCCTTCTTCCTTCTTCCTCTTTCCTCCTGGCTCCTGGCTCCTGGCTCCCAAATCCAATTTTTAGCTTGGCTGCTTTCATTGAAATGCTCCCTACTTACTATCACTTATTCAGGCATAGAAACGGGCTGAACGTATTGAGAATTAGCCCGCACATAACAGCCTTGTCTTGTCTGCAACCAGGGTTGACCGTTCGCCACCGTAATCGCATTTACTCCCCGGAGTTCAGCAGCAATTGTATCTCTATCAGCGCGGTAAACTTGTTGAATTGCTCCGTTTGGCGTCTTGCGGCAGTTTAGTTGTCCATCTCGCGACGTGACTCGCCAAGCAGGCCAAGTTGCAGAACCAGCAGTTTCAGTCAACCAAGTATTAGAATTGCTAGAAGTATAGTCGCCAATTGCATTAGGACGCGGTAAAGATTCGACTAAATTTACTTTAAATGTCTGGCCAGTAGAAGGACAATTTTCTCCTCCTTTCACCTTCCAAGTAACTTCGGCTCCCAATTGGCTGCTCCTTCCAACTTGACGCCTAACAATGGTAATATCCCCAGAACAAACAATTTTTTGGCCAGGGCCGGTCGTACTGTCTTTGAAAGTCCCATTGTAATAGTAAGAGCCTGCTGCTCCTTCGGAACGGGTAATTTGAATGTTGCCCAAAAAATTCCGATTGCCTACTTTGGTCAAGTAAAAACCTCTGGGATTGTTCCCTTTTTCTGACAGGTTTAAAGTAGTTTTACCGTTAGGGTTAACATAAGTCGTAGCGCTAGCAGCACCGCACCAAATTAATGACAGAACTCCTGGGGACAACAAAATGTAAAGTTTTTTCACAGCAACACCTTGTATGATATGAATCTCTACTTTATTTATAGCGGTTGGTGAAAATACTTGCCCAGTCGCTCAAATGAGTGTCACTCATTTGAGCGACATTCTAACGACATACGGGCAATCCCCCATGATTGCCACTACAAATTCGGCAACCACAGGGGATTGGGACTACTGCGTAATTCCTAAAAATCAACTCTGCATAACTTCACCTTGCTTCACCTTGCTTCAACTCTCTTCACTTGTATGCACCTGCATCACGAGGCCTGCAAGCTTCAACTTCTGACTCATTGCAGGTTCCAATAATTATCGGCAGAATAAATTTATATACGTAAGTAAAGGGGTTCCAGTCACCGCTAAATACTGGGGATTTTACTTATACTTCCCGGTGGGTCAAGTTGCGATTAGAAAAACTAAGGAGATTTTTACAGGTAGCAGATTTCACATCTAAAAATGTTTGTAAAGAAATGTAAAAGCTCCTGATAGCCGATTGGTTTGACAGAAAGTACAATTTTTAAGCTGAGTCGGTAAAAAAAGTCGTCTTGATTCAGCGCAAAAATGAACTTGACAAACACAAATTAATTGGCTCGAAACTTAAATCATTTTTGAAGGGAGAATAAATTATGAGTGACGGTCAATTAGAAGTTATATTAAAGATGGCTCAAACAATTAATCCTCAAATTGAGAGCGATCGACATTTTGAAATAGACTTGGCAAAATTGCGCCAACTGCCAACAGGAACATTAGGGTGCGAAGTGGCGCGATTTCTAGACGAACAAGGCTTTGAGCCGATCGCATCGGGAGACGGGATTCAGCGAAACCACGACGTTTGGCACGTGCTGACGGGTCTTTCAGCTTCAACAGAAGATGAATTGGTACTTCAAGCGTTTACTCGCGCTCAAGTATTTCGTCCTTCCTGTGCGATTTTAGTGTTAGTTGGACTGATCGGCGGCAAATGCGCGATCGGACAAATTATCAAAGGCTTAAAATACGGAAAATTAGCCACTCGGTTAATTGACTGGGACGTTGCATCTGATTGGGAAACTCCTTTATCTGAAGTTCGAGAGAAACTCAGAATTCTACCCTTAATTGATTAGATTTTCACTCGTTACCTCATTGCAAAAGTATGCAAAGCACAAGTTACAAACCGGAAATTAGCCTGAGCCCACGCGAAAGAGCGATCGCGCAATTAGTAGCCCAAGGCCTGCCAAACAAATGTATTGCCAAAAATTTAAATATCAGTCACTGGACAGTTGCTACTTACGTGAGGCGGATTTTTATCAAACTCGGTGTTTGTTCCAGAACTGCGATGATTGCACTGCTGATCCAAGAAAATTTGCTCTGGGACTGATAAATAAGTAGGGTGCGTCAGCTAGCTTTAATTCTCTGGTAATCCAGAAACTCTAGGCACGACCCACCCTAAAAAAAACCTATCCCTAGACAGATGAAAACCCGGTTTAGCTGTAAAACCGGGTTTTAATTTGCAATGTTTAAAACTTTCTATGCCAAAGCCAAAGAAGGAGAAGAATTTCTCAGAAAACTCAGCAATTCTCGATTCACCGTTTGCGGCGCTTCCTGCTGAATCCAGTGGCCGCAGTTAGGAACTAATTTTAACTTAAACGGAGCCGTAATTAATCTGTCTAAACCTTCTACAAGTTTGTGGCTCAAAAACGCATCTTCTTCTCCCCAAAGCACCAAAGTAGGCACTGTCACAGGTTCTAATTTCTCCGCCAAATTCCAAAGCCTCTGCGGGTGAAACATCTGGCGGTAATAATTGATAGCGGCGGCTAATACTCCCGGCTTTTCTAAAGCAGTCTGATAAATCTTAGTTTCCTCAGCGCTAAAAGCTCCTTTGCGAACAGCTTGTCCTTGGAAAACATTGTGAACAAAATCTTTCAAGTTTTGCCGGATCAACCATTCGGGAATGCCGGGAACCTGAAACGCCAAAACGTACCAACTGCGGCGGATTTGATCTAAATTGCTCGCCATTTCCTGCACGAATCGCTGCGGGTGCGGAGCGTTTAAAATTGCCAAGCGGTTGAGTTGTTCGGGGAATTTTTGAGCTAAGTGCCACGCAATCGCGCCTCCCCAATCATGACCTACAACGTGAGCTTTTTTATAACCGAGGTTCGCAATCAAACCGCGAATATCCGCGCTCAGCGTATCTAAATCATAGCCGCTTTCCGGCTTGTCGGAATCGTTGTAGCCCCGCAAATCCGGCACCACAACCTTAAAATGACGCGCTAAAGCAGGAATTTGATGACGCCAAGAGTACCAAAACTCTGGAAACCCATGCAGGAGGAGAACAAGCTCGCCTTCTCCTTGAGAAACGCAGTGCAGGCGGATGTTATTGGTTTCGACGAAGATGTGTTTCTGTTCGGAATCGAAAGAATTCATAGTTGGAAAGTTAGACTTATTTTCGGGAAGTACACAACCCGCCGACTGGTAGCAGGCTAAAACGGCCCAATGGTTTTAATTTTTCTACTTTTATTGTAGCTGCTTTTCGATCCCCGTCGCTGCAATCTAATGAAACTTAAAACTTGTAGGGTTTTTAGGTGTCCGGTTTTTTAGGTGTAACTACTGAGCTTAACTTTCTCACCTTAAATCTGTTGTTTTAACAGCGGCGCAGGCGATTCAATAATAGCACAATTTCGTCCGTTGCCGATCGCATTTTTGCAGTCGATAGGTCAGATTGATTGACGATAATGCTAAACACCAACGGCTCGTAATTCGGAACTTCGATATATCCCGACAGCGCCGAAACTCCGCTCATAGTTCCTGTTTTTGCTTGCAAATTTACGCGATTTGGTGTATTATTAAAGCGATTTTTCAAAGTGCCGCTCTCCCCAGCGATCGGCAGTGACTGGCGGTAAATAGATGCTGCAGGTGAATTGGCCATAACTCTCAAAGTTTGCACCAAGGCTTCTGGACTAATTAAATTGTGCCGAGACAAGCCCGAACCGTCGGCTAATATGTAGCTGTTTGGATTGACTCCTAATTGAGTTAAAACTGTCTTTAACTCTTTCAAACCCATTTCACCTGTATCCTCTGGCGGCAGGGGCATCTTGTCTGTAACTTTTCCCAGCAATCTCAATATAACTTCTGCATAAAGATTGTTGCTTTCGCGATTAGTTTCTCTCACCAATTCCGCCAGAGGCGGCGATTCAACGGTCGCTAATTCTTGATTTAAATTGCGAGAAGCCGAGGCAACTAAAGCCTGTTTAACAGGAATTCCCTCAGCCGCTAGAACTTGCTGAAACTGCTGCAAAAAATTATTAGCGGGGTTGACAACTGCCACATAAGCTGATTCAGGTTCGCCACCAACTTTCAACTGTCCGCTCACTCGAATTATAGGTCGATCGAACTCCCGGCCAACTTCAATAAACTCAGATTCGTTTTGGGCGACAGTTACTGAATTGTTCTGGAGTTGCCACTGATTTGCCTGCTTAGGTTCGGCAAAAGTAACTTTCAGAGGTTGCCCGAGAGCCTGCGGGGACAAGAGAAGGTCGATCGCGTTTTGATTGAAAATTAAACTGTTAATCGGCGCTCCGTAGCCAGCTTGCGCGTCTTCCCATTCCCAATTCGGATTGACTGCACTGCCTTGAAAATAGCTGTCATCGCCAATCAACTCGTTTACTTGACTGATTCCCCGCTGCTTCAACTGCTGCGCCAAAGATTTCAACTGAGCCTCAGCAATGCTCGGATCTCCCCTGCCGGCAACGTACAAACTTCCATTTTCGCCGCTGTAAACCGATGTCTTAATCCGAAAATCTGCACCGAGTTTCTGCAAAGCAGCGGCTGTAGTTAGCAGCTTGGCATTTGATGCTGGAATAAAATATTTGGTGGCGTCGCGGCTGTAGAGAGTAGTAGTAGAAGATAGAGGTTGAATCAAAATGCCCCAGCGCGATCGACTAAATTCGGGACGATTGGCGATCGCATCTACTTGTGCCCCCAATTCCCCAGGACAAATATCCCCAGCAACCGCCGACGTTTGAGCAGCAACCGCCGACGGACGCCCCAGCACCAGCACTAACAAACTAAGCGCAATTCCTTGGATTTTCAAAGTGGCAGTTCCTTAACAATAACTATTAAAATTAGATGCGCCAGAGCTTGGAAGTTTCACCGAATCAAGTCAATATTAATAATAATAACGCGCATGAATTCTCGGATTGAACAGCGCTTCTACAGGTTTTCCCTCTTTGAAATGCTCTTCCACAATTAACGGTACATCACTCGGTTTAACTCGACAATACCAAATTTCGTCCGGCGTAACTCGTACAGTCGGGCCAGTGGTGCACTGTCCCTGACAGCTAGTAGCCTCAACTTTCACCCCTGCAAGTTGTTGAGCTTCAAAAGCAGCTAGCACTGCTGCTGAACCATTTTTCAGGCAAGATAGATACTGGCAAACCAATACACAGCGCGCTTCTGGTTGGCAGTCTGGTTCTCGGGTTGGAGATTCTGGCATTGGTAAGGATTTATCGGCTCTTTAAGATATCTTAACAATCTTGTCAGGTCGATCGCTCGCCGGAGGGAGGCAAACGGCAGAATTTTATAGTGCGATCGAAAAAAACAGCAAAATTCTGGCATTCAAACTTTTTCCTTCCTTCTACCTTCTAACGAATTCCTCCAGCAGAGCTGCCTTTCTTCAGTCTGTGTCACGCTTTCCCGATATGATCGATTTAGAGCAACAACTCAATCAACCGCTAATCATGCCAAAAACAGTAGCCGATGTAATGAGCCGCGAGCCGATTTTGGCGCGACCCGAAATGCCCTTGAACGAAGCGATTAAAATTTTAGCCGCTCGACGCATTAGCGGTCTTCCCGTCGTAGATGAGAATGACGTGTTAGTAGGAGTCATCTCCGAAACCGACTTGATGTGGCGGGAAACCGGCGTAACTCCCCCCGCTTACATCATGGTGCTCGACAGCGTGATTTACTTAGAAAATCCATCTCGTTACGAGCGAGATCTGCACAAGGCTTTAGGACAAACAGTAGGAGAAGCGATGAGTAAAGAACCAGTTACCATCGGGCCCGACAAATCTGTCCAAGAAGCTGCCAAACTGATGCACGATCGCAGTATCCACCGATTGCCGGTGCTTGATACTGCGGGCAAAGTAATCGGCATCCTCACTAGGGGAGATATTATCCGATCGATGGCTGCCGAATCTTAAATTAACTGCTGCAGTTCCAGGACTGTATCAGAAAATGAGTCGATCGCTCTTTCAATCTCGCTGACTTTTTGCAATTACCAATTATCTAGATTCACGACACGGAAGTCAGGAATAGACGCAGAGCTATTTTTTCTTTCTTGCTTCTTCTTCTTCCCTCTTCCTTCTTCCTTCTTCCTTCTTCCTTCTTCCTTCTCCCCAATTACCAATTATCAAATTTAAAATCGAATGAGCATTACCCCTGAGTCTGTCGAACAATTGCTGAATTCCGAGGATTTTGGCGAAAGACTGCGAGCAGTCAACCAACTGCGGCAACTAGAACCCGCGATTGCCTATAAACTGATTCAAATTGCGATCGGCGATCAAAACGTCCGGGTTCGCTACGCCGCAGTCAGCCAGATATCAACCCTCGGTACGCAGAATCTGCCGAACGCTTTAGAGGTACTGCGAAACAGCCTGAACAACGACCCCGAACCCGACGTGCAAGCAGCAGCAGCCGATGCTTTGGGCGCATTGAAATTAACCGATGCTTTAGAAGATTTGCAGCAAGTTTATAGCAGTACCTCTGAATGGCTGGTGCAACTGAGCATCGTTGCGGCTTTGGGAGAAATGGGAGATCCGAAAGCTTTTCCGATGTTAGAAAATGCCCTGACTTCTGAAAACGAATTGATCCAAACAATTGCCATCAGTGCATTAGGTGAATTGGGAGATAAACGCGCGCTGCCGCTGCTGCTTCCCTACGTTTCCAATGCAGATTGGCAGATCCGTTACAGAGTCGCCCAAGCTTTGGGGCGGTTGGGCGGTGCAGAAGCACAGACAGCTTTGGAAATTCTCGCCAAAGATGAGGTTGAACAAGTTGCTCAGGAAGCTAAAGCCGGACAAGAAAATAGTTTGAAATCTTGAGATTGCTTTGGCGATCGCGAACAACCCTGCGCGGTTGTGAATTTTGAATTAATTTAGAATTTTTTGTGCGGGTTCTAGTAACAACTCTGTTCGCGATCGCACACAGAATTCAGAAACCCGGTTTCTTCCTATATTTATTGTTCCTGTCTGCAAAACTTGTAGAAACCGGGTTTCTAGCCAGCCAGCGGGCTGGTTGGGTAGCGCCAACCTTACTAATCAGGAAAAAGCTCAAATCTTAAATCTCAAATTTAAAATTGTATTGATGCGACGGGCGATCGCAAATTCCATTGAAACTCTCCTTAAATTCCAGCGTACTCTTCCCTTTCCCAACCAGAGCCGGGCTCTTGACATCCGCACTTTGACAACAGCTATAATTAGAATAAATAGAGCAGCGGTAGGGATTAACACAATTATTGAATTGTGCCCAGCCAGCTAGGGATCGGGGAAACTATCGTTAAGACGGTAAGCAATCTACCAGCAAAACCAAGTCTTAAAACTGTTTATCATCCCCATGCTTGAACAACTATCAAATTCCGGCTCTCAGTCCTTGGACACTTTAACAGGAGAGCGATCGGCCTCTCAAGTAGCACCAAGCCCAACCAATCAAAACTTTGTTAATAGAGTTTTAGAACTTACCAACATCGAACGCAGCAAATTGAGTTTGTCCCCGCTAACCTTCAATACTCAGTTACTAAATGCGGCGGAAAATCACACCCAAAACATGGCACTGCAAGACTTCTTTTCCCATACCGGAAAAGATGGTTCGTCATTAGGAAGTCGGATTAGTGCAACGGGCTATCAATTCTCAGCGGCTGCAGAAAACATCGCTGCGGGCTCTTCTACACCCGAACAAGTTGTATCATCATGGATGAACAGCAGCGGCCACCGCGCTAACATTCTTAACCCCAATCTCAAAGAAATTGGCATCGGTTACTATTTCTTAGCCGACGATACGGGCACAGAAAATTGGAATCACTATTGGACGCAAGTTTTTGCGACTTCTCTTGACGGTAGTGTCAATCCCGCACCCACACCGACACCCACACCAACTCCCACACCAACTCCCACACCAACTCCCAACACATTGGTATCGATTACTTCGCCAATACCCAATGCTATAGGGGACGGAAGCCCGACGACAGCACCCAAAAATACAGCCAGCGGCGGCAATTATTTCCTATCAGATAGTGCCGATAGTCAAATACCGACAAATGCTGCGGGATTGCCAATTTTTGCCCTTTCCGGCAAAGACAATATCACCGGGGGAGAAGGTACTGATAGCATTAATGGAATGCAAGGTGCGGATACAATTAATGGCGCAGGCGGCAATGACAGCTTATCCGGCGGCAAAGAGTCGGATTCAATTGAGGGCGGTGTTGGCAATGATTTTATCAGCGGCAATAACGATAACGATCGACTAATCGGATCTGACGGTAACAATACTATTCGCGGCGGCAAAGAAGATGATGTCTTGGTTGGCGGTAACAGCGACGATTTGTTGGCGGGCGATCGCGGGCAAGATATGCTGACCGGCGGTGCTGGAAATGATACGTTTATCCTAGCAGGAGGTTTGTCTGCGGCGGCTACTTTAATAAGTGCAGACGTAATCGTCGATTTTGAGGCTGGGGATAAAATTGGTTTGACTGACAGTCTCGGATTTGCCAACTTGACTTTTGAATCTGTGAGTTTGCAGTTGGATGGAGGTGCAAGTGTCGCTTCTACGGCGATTAAGTCGGGGAACAATTATTTGGGAATCGTGCAGGGTGTCAGTCAAAATCAGCTTACCTCAAGCGTTTTTGTGAATGGCTAACGGGGAATGGGTAGTGTAAAATTTCACTTATGCAGCGTGTAAGGTGCGTCAGTTCGTAGGGATTGGATGGGTAGCCCAGATTGTCGCAGCGGACGCACCCTACTACTTCAGTTGTTATAGCAATTCTCCCAAATCTTGCTACAAACTTCATCATTACTAAGAGGGGTAACTATGAAAAAAGTAGCCGTGTTTGGCAACACAGGAGGCGGTAAATCAACTCTAAGCAAGAGATTATCAGAAATTACTGGTTTGCCACTTTACCCCTTGGATAAAATTCAATATCAATCTGGGGGCGCTGAGGTTCCAAATGAAGAATATAAGCATACGCATGAGAAAATTTTGGCTACTGACCGATGGATTATAGACGGTTTTGGTTGCATGGAAACCCTATGGCTTCGACTCCACGAGGCAGATACTCGGGTTTTTGTCGATCTGCCCCTATACGTGCATTTCTGGTGGGTGACTAAACGGCTGATTACAGGTAAGTTTATACCGCCAGAAGGCTGGCCCCAAAAGAGTCCGATCTTGAAGAGTTCAATTAATAGTTACCGTGTTCTTTGGTTGTGTCACAAGTATTTGACTCCCAGATACCGCGAGTATGTCGATCGCGCTCAAAACACCAAAAGTGTTTATCACCTCAGATCCACTGAAGAGATTTCACAATTTTTTGACTCGATGGTGCAAATGACTAACAACTCAAATCAGGTTACTGACTACTGACTAATGGAGGCCACAGCCGATCGCAAATTCCCTTGAAACTCGCCCAGAATTCGATCGCACTCTTCCTTCTCCAAATTAGTCCAGTGCATCATCAAAGCTAATTTTACAGACTTGCCGCTTTTTTCGAGCAAAAAACCCGCCTCCTCCCGGCTTAAATCAGTCAAATCCTGCAACATCCGCACAGCCCGATCGCGCAATTTCTTATTAGTCACCGCCACATCAACCATCCGATTGCCGTAAACCTTCCCCAGCTTCACCATTACCCCAGTCGAAATGATATTTAAAGCCATTTTTGTTACTGTACCCGCTTTCAAGCGCGTCGAACCCGCCACTACCTCCGGGCCAACCAACAACCGAATATCAACATCAGCCTCAAAACTCACTTGTTCGACGGGAACGCAGGCCATAAACACGGTTTTCGCCCCCCGCTGGCGTGCCGCCTGCAAAGCGCCCGCGACAAACGGCGTTGTACCTCCAGCCGTAATCCCGACAACCACATCTAAGTTGGTAATGTGACGGTGGGCGATCGCCTCAGCCCCATCTTCAGCCCGATCCTCCAAATCCTCCGAACTCCGCACCAAAGCCCCCGCACCCCCGGCAATTATGCCCTGTACGAGTTCTGGCGGCGTGCAGAAGGTGGGGGGACACTCGGCGGCATCCAGCACCCCCAAACGCCCGGAAGTACCCGCACCGACGTAAAACAGGCGACCTCCTTGACGCAGAGACTCGGCTGCAATGTCGATCGCTTCGGCTAACTGTTCGCGCGCACGGGCGATCGCGCTTAAGGTTTGGGCGTCTTCCCGGTTGAACAAGTCCACTAATTCGATCGAACTGAGTTGGTCTAAATTCTCGCTGTTGGTATTCACCTGTTCAGTCAGCAGATGGCCCCGTTCTTCCAAATTCTTCATTTTTTCTCAGTTGTTAATTGTCAGTTGTCGGCTTTCAAGCGAAGTCAGGAGACATACAGAGTCCCTGGTTCAGCCTGCAAGCCTGTATCTACAAATGAAGCCCTTGATTGAGTACGCTGGAAGAGATTAAATTTATCCTTCTTCCCTCTTCCTTCTTCACATCGAGCCTCGAATCTCAATATCCACCCGTTACATCCGCTACAGAATCCGTTGCCGAACCTTCCTTTTACAAAAGTCCTTCGAGTCGGCGGCGAATAGAATCCAGTTCGTTTTGGGAAACCTCCGAATCCAGAGCGAGATCCGGCTCCGGCTCCGGCTGCCACTGAGTCTGTGTTACATTGTTTTCTGGCGGAATCTCCAACGCCCCCGCCGGTATGAGTTCCCAATCATAATCAACACTGTTGCAGAAATCCTTAATTTCCTCCTCGTCGATCGCCTCGACAGTGGGTTCGGGGAAATCCTGAGCTTCCAACATCACGCCAAAGCGGGTGGCGTCGTCTTCTGACTCAAACATCAGAACTTTATTGCGATCGCCGAGTTGAATGGTATGAATTCCCTCATTCTCGGTGCGGGCATTGAAGAGTAAGACGAACACTCGCATAAGTTTTAAAGACCTTCTTAACCACCATTTTTTTATCTTAGAAGCGATCGGGCAACCGATTTTAAATTTTATATTTTAGATTTTAGATTGACCAGCGATCCTGCACTGGCGGGATCGAAAGGAATTGGGGCATTTGGACGACTTGGTTTGATATTTTAGATTTTAGATTGACCGCCGATCCTGCACAGCGGGGGAAACCTAGAGGATTTGGGGGAGTTGGAGGACTTGGTTTTAGGTGATGTTGCGTGTTTTGATTAAGTTCGGTAAAGGTTTCTGGAGTCTACCCTGGAGTGGGGGCGTGCCTTCGACCTTCGCTGCGCCCGATCGGCACTTCCGACCTCACTTCTGAGTCTACCAAAGGCAGAAGGCACACTGGCGAATCACAGAAATTATACCTGTCTAAAATTGGCTGATTCCCTTAATTCCTGAATTCTCTGATTTCTGAGAAACACCCATGACTAACTCCGACGATAACAAAAATCAACTCGCACCCCGTCCCCACCGCCGCTGGTGGCGTCTGCTGCTGCTTAGCGGTACGGGATTGGGTATTCTCGCCTTGGTTGGGGCGGCGGTAGGATACCAGTGGGTGCGGGAAAAGTTAGCTCCTTTGGTGGAAACTGAAGTCAGCCAGTTGCTGAAGCGGCCCGTGCAACTCGGACGTTTGGAGGGATTTTCTCTGACAAGTTTGCGGTTTGGCCGATCGACTTTACCTGCAACTCCTACCGATCCGGATTACGCTTCTACAGAAGCAGTTAAAGTAAAGTTTTCGGTTTTGCAACTGCTGTTCACCCGCAATCTCAAATTAGATATTACCTTAGTTAAAGCCAGCGCTTATATCGAACAGGATGCTAAAGGCCGCTGGGTTAATATTCCAACTGCGGAGCAGAAATCTCCGGGTTTATTTAAAACTGAAGTTGAAGCATTTCGAGCTAAAAATTCCGTCGCAGTTTTGGTACCGCGTCCCCCAGTCGGACAGACAACTTCGGCTCCGATTTCTGTAAATTTGAAAAATGGCAGTGCTCTATTTCGCGACCAAAACCAGCGCGTTCTCTACGAAGTAAACGGTCAGTTTACTAATAGCGATAATTTTATACTTAAAGCTGATTCTATGTTACCTGCAGCTCAAACTAACCTGCAGTTGCAAGGTCAAAATTTGCCTTTGCCCGACCTCGCTCGCTTGCTAAGACTTTCCGGCATTTCTTTACAAAAAGGTCTGGCTAATGGCAATTTAACCGTGCAAGTGCGAGAGAATAAAGTATCGGGAATTACTGGAACGGCTAGTTTTGGAGGAGTGCAAGCGAGTATTGCTCCCTTGAAACAAATCATACAAAATAGCAGCGGTCAGTTGCGGTTTCAGGGAACTAATGTGATTGTCGATAGTCTGGCGGCTAATTACGGTCTAATTCCGCTTAGAATAGCCGGAACAGTTGCAACTGGAACTAATTTTAATTTGGAGAACGCTAGCTTCAATCTGACAACTAGCGTGCAACCAGTCGCTTTTGCAAGTGTTGTCACTGCGGTGGAGACAGAGTTAGGACAGAAAGTAGTATTGCCGGTTGCAGTTGCGGGGGAGGTGAAGGCGGAGGTCAAGCTAACTGGAACCGTCGATCAACCGGTGGTGACAGGTGCGATCGCCTCGACAAAACCCGCTACGGTCGATCGACTGCTATTAAACAATATTAGCACTAATTTCAAATTGGAACGCGGGAGAATAGCTAAAACCCCAACTCCCAATTCTAAATCTTCTATTCCCGCGTTTTCCTCTTTAGCTTTGACTTTGAGCGATATTTTGGTAGTGCCTGCGGCGGGGGGTAAAATTGGCGGCAAAGGTGAAGTTGATATTGCTTTAAAAAGTAAGAATTATCCATCTGGTTTGGTGTTTGACTTGCAAGCTGAAAACTTGCCTGCAGATAATCTCGCCCAAATTTACGCTCTCCCAATTCCTGCTACTGTTACAATTGGCAGTGTCTCCGCAAAAGCTCAAATTTTTGGCCCGTTAGACAACATTCAAGCGAGAGTTCAATGGCAAGCACCGCAAGGAACTTTCCCCGCAGCGGGCGAAATTCGAGCCGGAGGCAATTCGGCGGATTTGCAAAATACAGTTGTGAAAATTGGCGACGCTTCTGTTAACGTGGATGCTGCGCTAAAAGACCGTCAGTGGCAAGCTATCATTGAGGGCAATGGCGTGGAACTCAACAGTTTGCGGCAAGTCCTGCCAGACCTTAATTTACCTCCTGAAGTAGCGGGTTTGGTCAGCGGAACCGCCGAAGCTGCGGGAACTCTGGACACTTTGAGTTTAAATGCGATCGCTGCGACGGGCAAAGGAACGCTGAATATTGCTGACAGTATTGTTGATGTTAATGGCGAACTAGAATCGGGTAACTGGCAAGTTTTTGGCAACACTGAAAAACTGGCTATCAATCAATTAATTGATATTGGTTTGCCGTTTTTAGCACGGGAAACGCCAGCCAATCGGGAGAATCTAGAAGCTAAAATCCAAAATCTTAAAACGTTAAACGGACAGCTAGCAGGTAAATTTCAAGCGGCGGGAAATGTTGACGATTTGACTGCTGGCGGAATAAATTTTAGTAGCAACGGTAGGCTCTACTTTGCCGACAGCAATGTCAATTTACAAGGAGAATTGGTAGCGGGAAACTGGCAAGCAACAGCAGAAACAGATCGCACTTCCATCAGCCGCTTGGTAGATTTGACACTGCCGATTTTAGATGTGGCTTCAGCATTCAATCCCGAAAATCAGCAATCTGCCAATCTCAACAATCTAAAATCCAAAATCCAAAATCTAAAATCGATTGACGGACTGCTATCGAGTCAATTTACAGCATCGGGAAGTCTTGACAATTTGACTGCTAGCAGCATCAATGCCAGCGGCAACGGCAGACTAAATCTTGCCGACAGCAATGTCAATTTACAAGGAGAATTGGTAGCGGGAAAGTGGCAGGGAAAGGCAGAAACCGATCGCACTTCCATCAGGCGCTTAGGAGATTTAGGATTGCCCCTGTTAGATGTTGGCTTAGCTTTCGCTGCTGACAATCCTCAAACAGTCGCCAATATCAACAATATAAAATCCAAAATCCAAAATCTCCAATCGCTTGACGGACTGCTATCGAGTCAATTTACAGCATCGGGAAGTCTTGACAATTTGACGGCTAGCAGCATCAATGCCAGCGGCAGTGGCAGACTCAATCTTGCTGGCAGCAGTGTTAATTTAAAAGGAGAATTGGTAGCGGGAAACTGGCAGGGAACTGCAGAAACAGATCGCACTTCCATCAGGCGCTTAGGAGATTTAGGATTGCCCCTGTTAGATGTTGGCTTAGCTTTCGCTGCTGACAATCCCCAAACAGTCGCCAATATCAACAATCTAAAATCCAAAATCCAAAATCTCCAATCGCTTGACGGACAAATATCCAATCAAATTCAAGCCAGCGGCAGTCTTGATAATTCAACCGCCGCCGACATAGGCGTCAGCAGCAGCGGCAAACTCAATATAGGGGACGGTACTCTTGCTTTTAGAAGTAAATTAGAAGGCAGACGCTGGCAAGCTTTCGCCGATGCCGATCGAGTTATTCTCAGTCGCTTAGAACAAACAATCCGCAATACCCAACTGTTTCCGCTGACGGCGACTTTGCCTAAAGGATTTGACGGCAGAGTTAACGGCGAATTCCAAGCAGCGGGCAGTTTGGATAACTTGACAGCCAGGGGAATTAATGGTAGCGGAGAAGGAGTGATTGTGGTCGATCGACTCGGGGCGATCGATACTACGGCCAAATTAGAAAACGGCAACTTGCAAGCATTGCTGGAAACAAACGGAATTGCCGTCAGTAATTTAGAACAAACCCTCAAACAAACAGGTTTGCTGACAGCGGATTTACCGCCAGAAATTAACGGAACCCTCGACGGCCAAGTCCGCATTTTGGGAACAGTAGATAATTTAACCGCCAACGGCATCACCGCCAACGGCGACGGACAAATTCGACTCGCCAACGGCGGAGGAATTGTCAATGCTAAAGGCCGCGTAGAATCGGGGAATTGGCGCGCGTCAATCGAGGGCGAGCAAATTGCTCTAAGTCGCTTCCAGCAAGCCTTTGACTCGCAACGACAAAGCTTGCAAACCGGAGGTGTAGTCTCGGGTACCCAAAATCTCCCCCAGCTTGGAGGACTGTTTAACGGCAATATCAATTTATCCGGCCCGATTGCCGCTTCCCCACAAACAGTTCGCGCCGGTGGCAGTTTCCGCATCTCGGAAGTGCCGTTTTTGAAACAACCTTTTGAGGCAGTATTTAATTGGGACGGCAAACGGGTGGAAATTGAGAACGCCACAACTCCCGGTTTGACAGCAAACGGCTTTGTTAACGTCGAACTCGAAGGTAAAGGAGGGCCCTCAATTTCCAACTTAGATTTGGATGTCAAACTCGCCAACTTTAACCTGGAAGCCTTACCAGCAGAACAACTAGGATTTTTGTCTGCAATTGCGGACAAAAATTCCTCACAGCAAAACCCACCCCTGCGCGGCAATGTCGATTTTACCGGCAGCCTCACCGGAACCCTCGCTGCCCTCAGCTTAGTTGGCGATGTGGAAGTGCGGGATTTAGCAGTAAATCAAATCGCTTTTGACCCGGTACTGGCGGGGAGTGTGAATGCGGATGCTGGGAAAAGTGTAGATTTGCGTTTGGCCGGCGCCAGCGACAAAATTGAAGTAGCTTTAAATCCATCTTTTCTGCCGACATCTTTCTTAATTCAACGCGGGGAATCTGTGGCTAGCGGCCAAACCGAGGGAGAAACTTTGCGAGTTAATTTAAGCGATTTTCCCCTCGCTGCTTTGAATCTCGCACCCGGTAAAGAGGCCGGTTTGGGGCCGATAACCGGTACGGTTTCGGGACAAGTGAATGTGCCCGGTTGGAAGATGCCGTTAAATCCGGCGACTTTGCAAGCAAGCGGACAAATTGCGATCGCCCAACCGGCGATCGGCTACATTAAAGGTGACAGTTTCCAAGCCGAATTCAGCTACGCTAACGGCAGCGCCACTCTCACAAATGGCATATTCCGCCAAGGCAGCGGTCAATACTTAATTTCTGGCAATGTTCAAACAGGCGCAAACCCGCAATTTGCCGGCAAAGTTAACGTACAGCAAGGCAATTTGCAGCAGGTTTTAGCCGCTTTGCAATATTTCAATTTAGGCGACTTGGCTAGAGGCTTAAAACCTCCGGTTTACGCTAGCGCCGCCGACGTGCAAACTGTAGCAGTAGGAGAACCAGAAGCCCCGCTAATTGAACAGTTGCGCCGCTTGGCAGAAATTGAAACTATTTTGCAGCAGCAGCAGCAGGCCGTGGAATCATCAGAAAAATTGCCTCCCTTATCCCAATTGCAAGGCACTTTTGGCGCGGAAATTGCTGTCGCCGGTTCTTTGCAAACAGGTGTGCAAGCTCAATTTAACGTGAAAGGCGATAACTGGCAGTGGGGAGAATATGTCGCTGAAAAGTTCAGCATTGAAGGCAGTTTTCAGGACGGAATTTTAACTGTTTTGCCTTTGGAAATTAGATCGGGCGAAAGTGCGATCGGCTTTTCGGGCCAACTCGGGCAAAAAGCTCAATCCGGGCAGTTGCGGGTAGAAAATGTGCCGCTGGAAGAGTTGGCAAAAGTCGTGGAATTACCTTTTGTGGATGTCACGGGAAATTTGAATTTGCGGGCGAATTTAGCCGGCAGTTTGGAAAACCCGCAAGCTACCGGGGAATTGAGTTTGCTTGAGGGCACGCTAAACGGAGAACCGATTAAACAAGCCGACGGCAGTTTCAGTTACAGCAATGCCCGCCTGAATTTTGGCGGCAGCGCTTTGGTAACTCAAACCGAACCGATTGAAGTGCAGGGAAGTTTGCCTTTTGAGTTGCCGTTTGCAGCGGTGAAGGCCGACAGCGATCAAATTGATTTGAGGGCGAATTTGCAAAATGAAGGTTTAGCAATTATTAATGTATTGACTCCGCAAGTTGCGTGGGTCAGCGGCCAGGGACAGGTGCAAATTCGCGTGGGAGGAACGCTGCAAGACCCTGTAGCGCAAGGAATCGCGAATTTTGAAAATGCAACTGTCCGCGCGCAAGCCTTCCCAGAACCGCTGACAGGGCTGACTGGGACGATGCGCTTTGAGGGCGATCGTATTCGGGTAGAGGGAATTCGGGGACAGTTGAGTCAGGGAGAAGTTGTCGCCGCTGGCGTGATTCCGCTGTCTGTGCCTTTTGCTGAGGGCGATGTCGATGCGGCTAATCCTTTGGCTGTGAATCTCGACAAGTTGGCACTAAACCTCAGAGGATTGTACCGCGGCGGCGTAGTCGGTCAAGTGCTGGCAAGAGGCACGGCTAGGCGCCCGCAGTTGAGCGGTAATATTGAACTGTACAACGGCGAAGTATTTCTCCGGAGTCCCGGCGGCGGCACAACTGAGTTAGCTTCTTCCTCTTCTGCTTCTGATTCTCCTTCGACATCTTCCCCTTCCCCTGCGACTGAGGTTTCTGCTTCCCCGACGACTGAGGTTTCTCCTTCTCCTGCAACTCCGACTGCCCCTTCCTTTGAAGTTGGACTGAACGATTTGCGGCTGAATTTGGGCCGGGGAATTCGGGTAACGAGTGCGCCGATATTGAGTTTTCAGGCGACTGGGGGCTTGACGGTGAATGGAACTTTAGATGACCTTCGCCCTGTCGGTACGATTCGGTTGACTTCCGGGTCGGTGAATTTGTTTACGACAGAGTTTAGACTCGATCGAGGATACGCGCAGACAGCTACCTTTGTACCAGGACAAGGACTCGATCCGACGCTGGATGTGAGATTAGCAACTTCGGTGCAGGAAGTAACGCGGTTCCGCACTCCCGGCACATCTGTAGCCTCTGAAATCGCAGACGAACCGACAAGTTTCGGCAATGTGCGGAGTGTCCGAGTTCAAGCGTTAGTGCAGGGAAGGGCTTCTCAGTTGGCGGAAAGTCTGGAGTTGAGGAGTTCTCCGAGCCGATCGGAAACAGAGATTGTAGCGCTGTTGGGCGGCAGTTTCGTGCAGACTTTGGGACAGGGAGACAGTACGCTGGCGATCGCAAATTTAGCGGGTGCGGGTTTATTGAACAACATTCAATCTGCGATTACTAACGCCACAGGATTGAGCGAATTTCGCTTATTTCCCACTCGGATTAGAGGCAACGAAGTACAAACAGCTAGTTCCAGTTCTGGTGCGGGTTCTCTCGGTTTAGGTTTAGAAGTTGGGTTTGACATCACGCGCAATATTTCAGCATCAATCATTCGAGTTCTGTCAGCAAATCAACCGACAGAATTTACTGTGCGCTATCGATTGAGCGATAAAATTTTACTCAGGGGTTCGAGTAATTTTCAAGGAGACAATCGCGTCACTGCTGAATATGAATTGAGATTTTAGTTAGCAAAAAATACTGTCTACAAAAAACTGACGATCCTCTATCAGGAGCAGAGAACGTGAAAAGAAGAGAAGCAATCAAATTGATAACAGTAAGTATTAGTTCTTTAATAGAGACAATATATTGCTCGGGAGACCAATATATGCTTGGAAGTACGGTCAAAAATCATTATGACTGGGTATTACTATACTGGATGCCCTATGACAATAATCTCTCAAGATTCGGACAACCAATTATTCAAATGCTAAGTAAAGCTGTAAAAAATGACAAGATTTTGGTAGTCGTACAATCAGACTTTAGTGGAGCAGCACAAGTTTCTCGAAGCATCCTTAGCCCAGGTAAAGTTGATACCCAATACTTAGAAACAGCAGATAGTAGTAGTGCAGAAGTCTTGAGTGAGTATCTGACTTGGGCCCACTCTCAATTTCAAGCCAAACGCTGGGTTCTTGTGTTTTTAGGTCATAGTGGAACCCTTATGGAAATAAGCCCCGACGAACACCCTACCTCCCCTTCAATTTCAGAAATTAGATGGATGAATCTTCAAAAAATCAATCAACTTATATTTAATTTTAACCGCTCTGTCAAGGGAAATCTAGAATTATTATTTTTCCAAGATTGTAATAAAGGAAATATTGAAGTACACCATACCTTCCAAAATACTGCTAAGTATACGCTTTCATCTCAACTCCAACTTGGAGTGCCAAATTACTATTATGAGCAATTGTTAAGCCATTTGAGCGATTATCCAGACATTGATGGTTCTCAGCTAGCTAAAAAGATTATGGATTATGAACCGCCTGATATGTACCATAGTTTGACATTAACTAACAATCATTATTTCCGCTACTTTGCCGAAAAAGTTAATGTTGTGATTGATTCTATTTTGCAAGCAGATATTGCGCCAGTGAAAGTTTTTATATCCTCAATTTTAGGGCCTGAAGTCAATTTTTCCAATAACACTACTGTAGTAGTTTATCGTAGCTTTGGAGAAACCTTTGTTGATTTCGCAAATTTTTTACAAAAACTTACCCAATTATCAGGTGCAAGTCCGTCACCTTGTAACGATTTATTGTTATTTTTAAATAATTTTCTCATTCAGAGAGTGCAACAGAATGGTGAATTACTGGACTCAAGAATTAGGCATAAGTATAAAAACTTATCAGGCTTAGGTTTATTCTTACCTAGAAATCGGCAGAAACTGGAAAAGTATTTGTATTTATCGGTTTATTCAGACTTAAAGCTTGTAGAGCTTTTTGAGACAGTTGTATTCGAGACAAAAAACAACTAAAGGTATTGGGGATATTTTACTTTCCCGACTTCACAGAAGCAGTCGGGGAGGTAAAACAACAGCCAGGATTCGCTCCCAATTCCCACTTCCCAATGCTATAATATAAATAGCAGAATTAAAGCCCTGCTGCCAACCCCGCACACAAGGTTAGAGGAGTTAAGTCAGATGGCAAACAAACTCCAAGTCAATACACAGTCGATCGGCTACAGCGACTTTTACTGGAACCGCTTTAGTCCGAGAGTTGCGACTATCAGCAGTGTCCGCAACGCCAATCACTGGGACGGCGGATTTATCACTTATATTGCATTTCCCACAAAAGTAGAAGCTACAGCAGCAATGAAATATTTGCTCTTGAATCAAAAAGCTGCTGATGTCGATATGCGGAAAGCCAAACGAATGAAAGCAAAAGGCATTCGGTGGGAACTCAAAATTCGGGGTTTAGCTTTTAATGAAGTGCTGAAGCTAGCAACAATGGATATAGCTGGAAAGCTAGTTATGTCACCTGCAACTACTACTGAAGCCACAGGCTGATAATTGAAAAACTTCGTAGTTGCGCTAAGGGTGGTAAAGCGCAACTACCAACCTAAAACTCCCTAACATATTGCATTTTCCTTCTTCCTTCTACAATATGCGTTTCATCAGTCCCAAAACAGACTTTGCATTCAAAAAAATATTCTGATATTCCGAACATCCTGAAATTTTAATCAGCTTCCTAAATGCAATGCTGTATAACGGAGAAGCGACCATCCAAGAAATAGAAATCCTTGACCCTTATTCAGCAGGAAGCGTTACAGGCTTGAAAGACACTTACCTGGATGTCAAGGCCAAGATTATCGGCCACAAAACCGTGGTTGTGGAACTTCAGGTACTCAACCCCACCGCCAAGGAATCGAACAGGGAATCGAAAGGGGTAAAATGGAGGGGGAAATAGGATTAATTATGCGTCCGATCGTGCGGCGGGTGGGTGAGGTTACACAGGGAGTTCAAACTCGCAGCCAGGGGTTATCTGCGGAACAGTTAGATGATTTGGGAGAAGCTTTGTTGGATTTTAGGAGTAAGGAGGATTTGATCCTGTGGTTGGAGTCGGCGGCGGGATGAACTGATGAGTTAAAAAGAGAGTGGGGGATTTTTAAGGCGGATTTGGTAAAATTCCCAATCTCTGCATTCATTTAAACTTTAGTATCTGCAGGAACTTCCCTCTGTAGCAGAATCCAACCTAACAGCGCTAAACTAACTCCGAGAGCGAGAAATCCTAAATCCCAAGCTAACTCGTTGATACCGGGTTTGACGTGGTGGATTCCCAAAATTTGATGGTCAACAATGCCTTCAACAAAGTCAAACAATCCAGCACCAATTAATATTGAACCGAAAAAAGTTTGAGTTGACAAAGGAACATCTTTGCGCTTCACCGCACCCCACAAACAGAAGATGCCCGCCACTGTTACCAACCAATCCGCAGCGTGAAACAATCCATCTCCGAGGGTATTTAATTCTAAACCGGCAACGGTAGTATCGGTTTTAACGCTGCTAAACATATGGTGCCACTGCAGGAGTTGGTGCAGCACAATGCCGTCAAAAAAGCCTGATTGACCGATACCGAGGAGAACTCCTGCGATAATTAGAGGTCGGCGGTTGTTAGCTGCGGTGGTTGGTTGGTTGGTGCGATCGTCCAATGGAAAACCTCAGATTATTTAACTGCTGAGCCTGGGTCTGTGAAGGGATTTGCCAGTACATTTTGTAGTTTTGCTGGGGAGAAGGGGCGATCGCATCATCCGCGAGAGAGATTTCTGGAGTGAAGTGCGATCGCGCCTTGATTTTTGATGGATGATGGGAAAGTGCGATCGATCTTTTTAAACAAATTATCCGCCTCTAACTTATCCAACTCGAAAAGATTGCCCCCTCGCTTGAAATTCTTGAGTCTCTTCTCGCTGCAATTGCTGTCTAATTTTGGCAAACTTCCTAACTGTTTCCACAGAGTACAACCGTTCTCCACAGCTTAGGCAAACTTCAGCGGATACTTTTAAGATAGCAGTATGCTTGCCGCCCCGTAAAAGTTTATCGACTTCTTTGATAACTACAGCACTTCCGGATGTTATGAGGTACAGTAGCAGCAATTAGTAAACCAGTTTTTAAGATGTTTCGGATTAATTAA
>NZ_JAUBRO010000050.1:0-46040 GCF_036701945.1 Microcoleus sp. MON1_C1
GAAATCAGTTCACTATCTTCTTACACTTTCATTCTGGAAGCTTTATTCTATGCAGCTTCATATTAAATTGGTATGATTGGATAACCGCATCAGAAAGAAACCTTAACTTCGCTGGTAGCCCGCAACACAGATTCTTGCTGGAAAGTGCGCTTGTAAGTTTCGATAATTTCATTAATAGCTTGATTTTTTTCCTGGCTACTTTCATAAATCAAAATAACTATTTTAGATTTTTCTCGAATCAGAATTCCCGAACTGTTGAGAAATTGCCCCGATCCGTCTAATACCGTTAGCCCTTCCCGAAAGCGAGGGGTAATAACTGCGCTGACAAACTCCTGCCATTCTGCTTCAGAAACTGGCTCGCCTCCCGGTTTAGTTAACCCAAAATACAGTTCATCTTTGAGGAGATTTGTTTGCTTGGCGTTAGTATCCGAAGTTTCAGGAAGTTGAGCGCGGGCAATTGTTGCCGGACAAACAGGCAGGATGAACAGCAGGCCGGTCAAGCAAAGAGTGTTAAAATGTTTATTCATCAGGAATTACGCGGAACTTCTATATGTAGGGTGCAACCTAAGTGCCTTACCCCTTATTTATTACTCTCAAGCGAGAGGGACAAAAGTTTGTGTAGTTTGACCTCGAACTCGCATTCCAGGGGCGATCGAAGCCAGATAGGAGTTTGAAGTGAAAAGCGGTTTTAACTGACCTAATAGCACCATTTTCATGGACCAGCTTTCCGGCGTGTTCCACTCATACTTCAATTTTCTTGTGGGCCGTTGCTCAGAGCAACGCCCTTGAAATGCTGATTGAGAATGTTGCAATATCTCAGTTTCAACCGCCGAGTCTTATCAAGGGGTTTTTAACGCGACTTTGATTTAATTTAACATAAAAAGCTTCCTACTCAAAAACCCAGTTTCACATGAGAAACCGGGTTTATGAACGTCAGCCTTAGTTTATTTATGTTCGCCTACTTGATTGTCTCTGCCGTATTAAGTAGCTCAACCTATTTAAACGTCAAACTGTTCACGCCTTGAGAAACCCGCCAGGGCGAACACTCTTGAGGCTGCCCCTACAGCAATCAGGTTTCTCAGTGTTAGATTTTTTTAGCTGGACCTACTTATCCTTTAATTCGCGGACACTTCTCTTAGCAGTGTCTTGGTACATCTCACCGAATTCTTTCACGGCTGCTCCTGCCTCTTGACCAATCTTCTGAACTCGTTCGCCCGGAGAGTCTGACGTTTCGCGAGCTTCTTGCCTCCATTCCCGCGTTGTTTGGGGTCTTTCAGAATTGTTTAGATCTGCCTTTGAGCTGGCTTGCCCGCCAATACCTTGGTTACTGCGCGCCGAATCAACATTTGTTGTCAGAAGCAGAAAACCGACTAGGACAACACTCAAAAAACTCTTGATTTGAAAGCCCTTAAGCAGGGAACTAATGCGAGCAATGGCTGTGGAAATCAAATTCATCTCGGTCATACTCCCTAAGTTGATTGGTGATAATTTTCAACATTTTTTCATCTACTAATTGACTTGCTCCAACATGAGCAGTTAACGCGAGGGAAAGCCAACTTAGCTTCAACTTGCCATTAACCACATAAATAATAGAGTTATAGGTTAGCGATAAAATCTGGTAAACACGCAACCTATGTGTCAGCCAATTAGCTTTTTCACACATGAATATCACCTTAACAGCAGCCAAAGAGTTCTACCTCTAACTAAAGTCATAACTTAGTTATAAGCAAAAAAAATATTTTTCAGCACAGGGTTAGACCATTTCTAATCAATCATGCTATGCAGGGCAAATTCTTATTGCAAGCGATCGCCCGTTTTCACGTCAAACCAGTGCAGCAACTGAGGCGGGAAAACCAGCTCTACAATTTCTGAATTCCAGTGGCGGTCATTGGGCAGCAAAGCCCGCACCGTTACTGAGTCCACGCCTTTAACTCGGACGCTAACTAAATTTTGCATTCCCAAGTTTTCCACTAAATAAACCTCACCTTTAATGGCGTCTGGGCCCGGCACATTGCCGGACTCAGCATCTGCAAAGCCGACGTGTTCAGGACGAATTCCTAAAACAATTTCTGGCGGCACAGTCGGCATATTTGGGAGTGGAACTCGAAAATCCCCCAACTTAGCAAAATTTCCCTGGCATTTAAGCACGAGCAAATTCATTTGCGGGCTGCCCACAAAACCGGCTACAAACTGATTTGCAGGACGGGTATAAATTAAGTGTGGCGGATCGAGCTGCTGCACGTTGCCGCTGTTGAGAACTGCGACTTTTGTAGAAAGCGTCATTGCTTCCGTTTGGTCGTGAGTTACATACACTACAGGAGCTTTTTGGGAGGAAAATAATTGTTTGAGTTCTGCCCTAACTTTTTCCCGCAATAATGCGTCGAGATTGCTCAAAGGTTCGTCGAGCAAAAATACTTCCGGTTGGCGCACTAATGCGCGGCCGAGGGCTACTCGCTGTCGCTGTCCGCCTGATAGTTTTCCGGGTTTGCGATCGATTAATTCCGTCAATCCGAGGGATGTTGCAACTTCCGTCACTAACCGATTGATTTCGCTGGAGGGGATTTTGCGAAGTTTGAGGCTCGACGCCATATTCTCGTAGACTGTCATGTGCGGATACAGCGCGTAACTTTGAAAAACCATTGCAATATCGCGATCGCCCGGTCTGAGATAAGTGACATCGCGATCGCCAATTCTAATCTCGCCTCTAGTCGGCTGTTCCAACCCTGCAATTAACCTGAGAGTCGTAGATTTGCCGCACCCCGACGGCCCCAACAAAGTCAGAAATTCCCCTTCGCTGACATCCAAACTAATGTCTTTTACGGGAACTACTTTAGGGCTGTAGGTTTTATTGAGGTTTTTGAGTTGCAATTTTGCCATGATTTTTAAACTGTTGACTGTTGACTGTTGACTGTTGATGTTTACTCGTTACCAGGCTCTGCCTGGTAACGCATATCCGGAGGCTCTGCCTCCAATTTTCCTGTTTAAAAAGCGAGGCAGAGCCTCTAGATATCGGTTCCCAGGCAGAGCCTAGGAAGGAGTTCTAAACTATCCTTTTACCGCCCCCGCAGTTAAACCTTGAACGATGCGACGCTGGAATACTAAAACCAGGAAAACTAAGGGTAATGTTCCCAAAACGGTGGCTGCGGCGATCGGGCCGTAAGGAATCTCAAATACTGACACTCCGCTGAGTTGAGCCGTGGCGACGGGGATTGTTTTTAGAGATTCGCGAGTCATAAATGTTAGTGCAAAAATAAACTCGTTCCAAGCTGAAATAAATGTCAAAATTCCAGTTGTGACTAAAGCTGGAAATGTCATGGGTAGCACGATTTGCCACAGCATTTGAAAAGTGTTGTATCCGTCTACTTTAGCCGCATCTTCCAAATCTTTTGGCAACTGTTGAAAGAAACTCCGCATCACCAAAATTGTCAGCGGTAAATTGATAGCGGTGTAAGGAATAATTAATGCTAAATAATTATTCCCTAAACCCAAAGCTTTGACAATTTCTAGAAGTCCTAAAAATAGCAGCACCGCCGGAAAAAGGGTAACTATCGTCACAGTTGCCAGGATGATTCTCTCCCCCCACAGCCGCAACCGGGCTAAAGCGTAAGCTGCGGGAGCGCCTACAGCCAAACACAGCAATGTCGAAGTAATCGAAACAAAAGCGCTATTTAAAATGTAAAGTGCAAACGGGCGACGCTGGAATAGGGACAGGTAATGCTCGAAAGTAATTCGTTTGGGAATGTAGACGTTGGGAATCGCTGAAATATCTGCATTTACTTTGAAAGAAGTTAGCACCTGCCAGATAATAGGTGCGAGGAAATATGCGACGATTAATAGTGCTGAGATTGGCAAGATTAATTGGCGGATGTCAAAGGTTTTTTTGGTGGGTTGTTCGCGGGCGATCGACATAATTTATACCAATGAAATAAAAGTGTAACTGTTGGCAATCCCACATCTAAAATCGTCTTAGTTTCCTCCGGCTGCATTGACGCGGGCTCTCGATAACAGGTAAGCGGCGATCGCAACTGCTGCCACTAACAGCAAAAAAGTACACACCACCAAAGCCGCCCCGTACCCAAAGTCTAAATACCTCATCACCGTGCTGTAAATGTAGATAGAAACCGTCTCCGTTGCCCCCGCCGGCCCCCCTCCCGTCATCACCTGAATCAAGTCAAAAATGCCGAAAGATTGGGCAAATCGAAACAGCAAAGCAATCACAATTTGGGGCATCAGCAGGGGCACAGTAACTTGACGGAAACTCTGCCAGCTACTCGCGCCGTCAATGGCGTGGGCTTCGTACAAATCACCGGGAATTGATTGCAATCCTGCTAGCAAAAGCAAGCTGACAAAGGGCGTCGTTTTCCACACATCTGCTGTAATCACTGCCATCATTGCCAAAGTCGGATCTCCCAGCCAGCTAATGCTGTTTTGAATCAATCCCAAACGCCTTAAAATGTCGTTAATTACGCCGTATTGGTCGTTAAAAATCCACGCCCAAGCTACTCCCATCAATGCAGTCGGCAGCGCCCAAGGTAGCAGGGAGATTGTGCGAACAATGCCGCGCCCTGTGAAAGATTGATTTAAGACTAAGGCAATGCCCATACCAAGAATTAATTCCAGCAAAACAGAGACGACTGTAAATACAGTGGTGTTGCCTAAAGTTTGCCAGAAACGCCCGTCCCCTAACATTCGACTGTAGTTAGCAAAACCGGAAAAAACCAGTTTTAATTCTGTACCGAGGTTTTGGGTGAATAAACTCAGCCAAAAAGCGCGCAATATTGGGTAAGCAAATACTAGCATCAGAATTATCAAAGCTGGTGCTACTAATATCCATCCGGTTTTTTGTTCGCGCTGTCGCATCTTGTCTAATTGCATATTGTTCACCTTTAATTTATTTTTGGGCCGGATAGAAGCCCACCCCAGAATTGAATTAACTTTTTGTGGAACAGGCATCTTGCCTGTTTCCAACTCTTTGTGGAACAGGCATCTTGCCTGTTTATAACAGAATAGCAAGATGTCAGTTTTACGAAGCTTGGGGTTGTTTTAAACTGCCTAATAAATTGCGAGTTTCGCTAGCTGCTGCTTTCATTGCTTGTTCTGCACTCATTCTCCCGGTAAAAGCTGAACTCAAATAGCGCTGCAAAATATCAGAAGCTTGAGCGTATTGTGCCAGGGGCGGCCGCAAAGCTGGCCGTTCCACTACTTTTAGCAGTTGCGGGTAGTGGGGATATTTGGCGACTATTTCTTTGTTGGTAAACAGCGATTTGTAACTGGGAATTAAACCGGTTTCTAAAATAAATTTGCGCTGGGTTTCCTCGCTGGTAAGATACTGAATTGCTTTCCAAGCTTGTTCTGGATGTTTTGAGGTTTTGGCAATTCCCCAGCCCCAGCCACCCAAGCAGGAACCGCCTGTTTTACCCGTACTGCTGAGCATTGGCTCGATCGCAATTTTGCCTCTAACATTCGATCCTTCGGCATTTGCCAGCTTCCAAACATACGGCCAGTTTCGCAAAAACAGCGCTTTGCCATTTTGAAACAACAGCCGGGTTTCTTCTTCGCCGTAGGTGGTGACGCCCGGAGGAGAGATACCGGAGGCGATCGTTTTTTTGAGAAATTCCACTGCTTTAATTGCCTCGGGTTTATCTAACCCAACTTCAAAAGTTTGAGGGTTAGCCCAAAAGCCGCCAAAACCGGAGAGCACCTCGACAAACATTGCAGATACTCCCTCGTATTGTTTGCCTTGCCACAGATAACCCCAAGTTGCTTTTCCCTGTTTCTGCAAGTTTTGAGAGATTTTTACCATCTCTTCAAAGGTTTTTGGCACTGGAATTTTCGCTTGTTCTAAAATGTCTTTGCGGTAGTAAAGCATTCCGGCATCGGAAGCGTGGGGAATTCGGTAAAGTTTGCCTCGATACCGCCCGCCTTCTACGTTACCTTGGATGAATTTTGATAGTTGTTCGGGGGAAATTCTGTCTGTCAAATCGCTTACCCAACCTGCGGCCGCAAATTTGGGAACCCAGACAATATCCATGTTGATGATGTCGTAGGGCGATTCGCCTAAAAGAAAGGCAGATGTGTAAAGATTTTCTATGAGGTTGGTGTCAAAAGGCCCTTCTATGAGGTTGATGCGAATGTCGGGGTTTTTCTGTTCAAATTCTTTGACAAAGGGTCTCCAGTTAACAATGTCTTGGCCTTGCATTAACATGGTGAGCACGACTGGCTGTTGAGTCAGTGCCGGCAGAATAAATAAAAGCAAGACGGTGGCTAATGTGACAGCGAATAAGGCTAAAAGGCGAGGCTTCTGCCTTCGTTGCGGCGGGGAATTGATTTTTTGCATTTGTTTTTGAGAAGTGGCTGTGCGATCGCCTTCTTTCTCTCATAACTCGCTTTCTTTTGTTTCGCTGGATTTACCGAGTTTGTGCAATAAAAATTTAAGTAAACTTTAGCTTACTTAATAATGCTTGAGTGAAGAGTGCAAATTTTGATTTAACTAGCAACAACGGGATTTAAGTAAACATCTATCTACAGATAGATATTAATAAAATTGTCTGATATCAATTCCGGTTGCCCTCCTCATGATTGTTAACTGTTTGCTATTGACTAAAATTATGATTTCGAGCAAACTGACTTTTTGGACATTTGAAAAATACCGCTGCAACCGGAAACGATATAAGTAAGATAGCCGTTGTCAATCGGATGAAATAAAGTAGAAACTTAGGCTTTGCCTAAGTCCCTACAGATGCTCGCATACAATCTATATTTATCCCTACTTTTCCGAATAGCTATAACTTTTGTCGATCGCCCACTTGCCAGGTATTTTGCCATATAGCAACCGCCCTGATGGTGAGGACATTCTTAATTGCTAAAACCCATGCAGTAGATTGATTCTTCCTTCTCTCCTAGATAACTAAAACTTCTCTCCTAGATAACTAAAATTTTCTTCCTTCTCCCTTCTTTTTTCTTCCTTCTTCCTTCTTCCGACTTCCATCGGACTGACATCCGTTACATCCGTTACATCCGTTACATCCGTTACAGAATCCGTTGCCGAACTTCCTTCTTCCTTCCAAATACAAAAAACACCGCTCCTCAAAACAGGAGAACGGTGTATAGGGGGTGTTATGGGTTGTTGTCTGCGATTAACCTTAACAAATCACGATCGGCTGAGGCTATGCCTTGTGATGGTTCAAAAATTGGCACAAACCTGCATAAGCGCCCGCCGCTCGATCGACCTTTGGGATTAGCCCAACCATTCCACAACGGCATCCTGCTTGGTATTGGTGCGCCGTTCTGGAGTTTCGCGGTTGAATTTCAAGTGGATGGCGCGGTTTTGTTCGCCGTCTGCGGCTACGGCAAAAATCGGATAGTCGATTAAGCCGTCTTGGAAGGACATCTGGAAGCGGAAAGTGCCGTCCGCATTGAGTTTAATCGGCTGTCCGCCTACGTAGACGGTAGCATCGGGTTCGGTGGCGCCGTAAACGATCAGTTCGGCATCAGCAACTAACCAGAACTGGCGGGGGCGCATCGGGGCGGCGAAGCCAACTCCCGACATACCAACACCTGACATACCGAAACCGGACATCGTGAGGCCGGACATACCGACACCCGACATGGTGAGGCCGGACATACCGACACCCGACGCGGTGAGGCCGGACATGGTGGGAGCAGCCCACATTCCGACGCCGGAGGGGAACACGTAGGAACTTACAGCTTGTTCGTGGATGCCGACTTGCTGGACGGAACCGGCGACGTGCTGCATGGAACCAAAAATAGAACCCGCTACCCGCAGGGATTCGGCAGATTCTGCCATGCCGAAGATTTGTTCGTAGATGGCGTTGCTGGGGCTGAAACCGAAGCCATTAGCTGCTTGTGCCATTTTCTTGGCCGGAGGAACCAGTTCGGCGAAGGTTTTGCCTTGCAACTCTTCTTCCCAATCGAGGCTGATGAATTGATCTTCAATCCAGTCGCTGGGATAGACGGGAGGAACGCGGACTTGGGCCGATCGAGCTAATACCAGCCAGCGGCCATCTGCACAGCGGTAGCCGATGTCGATCGCGTAGTCCCGATCGCTCACCGGGATTGGCACGTACCATTCCCGCGCCAGTTCGTCGCAGGGATATTCTTGAATGCTGTGCGGGCTTTGAGTTTCGAGGTTAACATCTGTAACGTCGTAGAGCCGCAGCGCTAGTTGCTGTCCTCCTTGGCGACGCAATTCTTCTTTGCGATCGTTGGGAATGTCCCAGTAAGTGTAGGCCCATTCTGGGTCGCGGGGCATTAAAACAACCCGGCTTTCGCCGTAGCCGTTGGGCAAATCTGCTAAACCTTCATCTACAGACGACAAAGAACCGCCTGTTCTATCTTCTTGACCGAGTTCAAACTTTGCTGCTTCCACTGCTTCTTGTGCCTCTAGTTTGCGAGATGGGCTGTAGGAAAATTTAGTGCGCTGAATTTCTTGAATTGATGCCAGAAGTTGCGATTTCCGCATCCGACTGTAGCGAGAGACTCCACATTCGCTAGCAACTCTGCGGAGTTGTCGCAAAGTCATCTCTTCTAATGGTGGGCGTTCTTTTGCCATGAGTTTGTTCTCCACTAATTTGGGATGGCGGGTTAGATTTTTCCTCTCAACACAAAAGTGTTGACTTTTTGAGTTAGAAACTCTTTTTAATCCACATATTATCGAGCTTCCAAATCTCTCCAACCTTTGAAGCCTTGCTTGTTTTTAGCTTGTCTTGTCCCCAATGCGATCGGGGGTTTGGACTTCTGGGCTTCGCCGCGCACCGTCAGATCTAAATAAAGCTTTATCTGTCGATTCTTGATTGACAAGATCGATTTTGTGAGTGCGATCGGTGCTGCTAGCAACGCTGTGCTGGCAGCACACGCGCTATTCGACTCCCAGTGCTGCTTAATCCAAGCATTTCTTTGGGATCGCTTTGTCATGACTCAATGTTGCAGACAACTTGCGATCGGGTCAAGGGGTCTTTTGCCTCAATCCTGGGTACTTATACGCATTTTCGGGATTTTGGGGATCAATATGTCAGGGAATCTTGACATTTGGGAGAGTTGGGGGATCGGTGTTGAAGCAAATGTGAGGATTTGATGACAAATGCGGAGAGGGGCTTTTGATGGGTTTGGAGGGTGGGGGCGATCGTTTAGAATGGATATGTCTTTGCGAATATGACAAAGTGGAAGACTTTCTCTATAATCCAATACGCTTGGGTTAGTGCTAAAAAACAGATCGTGCGTAGGTTGGGCCCGTGGAACGAACCCTCCGTTTCACTCCGCCCAACATTTTCGCTACAATTTTCCTTAACTGAACCGTATTGCTCTATAATCCTTCTAACAAGAAGGCTTCGCGGGAGCATCCCGATTTTGCAAAAATATTAAACTGCAAATTAACCATTCAAGTAGGCACAACGCAGTTGTAACATTTGCGAAACACTTTCAGATTTCTACTGTGAAGAATGAAATTTTTAGCCTTGTACCTATCTGCTTGACGGCTGATTCTACCGCTCCCGATCCGATGGAGCCTGGTTGGAATTACTGACAAGTCTCATTCAATCCGATAACAACTAACTAACATCATTCTTCATTTTCAATCCTCACCTGCCACGTCTCCAAAGTAGTACCTATTATTTTATCAAGATTTGTCAAAGCATTAAAATAGGCAATTTTCGCATCAAGTTCTGCATTTCTAGCCTCTATTAAATCCTTCTGAAGATTCACAATATCGATACTCCGAGAACTTTCCACTCCCAATCTTCTTTTTTCTTTCTCTATTTCTAATAGCTTTTGCGCTAACTCCCTTGACTTTTGAGCTAGTTCTACTTGCTTAAGATTCAAATTTATATCTCGAATTGCATTTTTGACCTCAACTTCCAGCTTTTGATTGTACTCCTTTAACTTATTCTCAGCTTGTAATAGCTTAACACGACTATTCTGAAACTCTCGCTCAATTCCTCTATTTCCAAATTCGCGAGTCAAAACCAGTCCCGCTCTCAAATCCGAGCTGCTGTCTGAAAGATTAGTAGCATTATTATTATAACTTGCATTTACATCCAATTGCCATTTTCGATTATTTTCCGCTAGTAGCAATTTATATTTAGCGATTTCCCGGTCGAGCTGTACTTGTAAATAACCAGGACTATTTGACAGAGCTAATGGTAGAATCTTAGAGAAATCCAGAGGGCTAGTCTGTACAGCAGCAGCTTCTCTTGCTATTATATTAAGATTGCGATCGAGGTCTAGAACTTGCAGCAGTGCTAATCTTGCCTTCTTCAGTTGCTCCTCACTAGCTAATACTGTCACTTCCAGATCTGCCACAGCTTTTTCACTTGTAAAAATCTCAACTTTTGCTACCCTTCCTGCCTCAATCAAAACCTGATTAATCTCCAATTGCTGACGGGCAATTTCCAGAGAACTTTGTGAAATTTTAACTTGTTCCTGAGCCCTAATCAACTTTCGATAGATTAAAATTACTGAGGTAATTGTCTCAATTAGCGTCGATTTCAAACTCAGAATATTTCCTTTTTCACTCAGGCGAGCAATCTCAATTGGTGCTCGATTGACAGCAACTCCAGCTCCCCTTAACAGAGGTTGGGTAAAATTTAACCTGAGATTTTGACTTAAAGAACCTTCACTATTAATGCCAAAACCATTCGCATCTTGTCCTTGTTTACCACTCCACACAAAACTTATATTTCCTCCTGTGGGAATTTTGACACTCACCTGGGCAGATAAATCGACTTCGCCAGTAGTAGCGACTCTTCCCCCATTCCTCAAAGGAATTGATGACACGGATAGTCTCGGTGTAAAAATAGGGACAAATAAGCCTTCTGCTACGGCTAAATCTTGTTTTTGGACGATGCGTTCGAGGTATTGATTTTTGATATCTCTGTTGTTTTCTAAGCCTAAAAATACAACTTCCTGGAGTGTCAGTTCAACCCCTAATTCATCCGCTATAGATTGCTGTTGAAGAGTTGGATTTTGGGTATTTTCAGGTATGGGTTCTGCTGTTATTTCTGGATTGGGTGGAGCTTCAGAAATTACTATTGATTCGGGTTGAACAGGTTTTTTTTGAGTAGTAGAAGTTGTTAATACTTGGGAATTGGGAATTGGGGATTGGGAATTGGGAATTGGTGAGGGTTTGATTTTACTTGTTGGATTTTCGCCGGGGAATTGAGGAATAACTATTCTCTGGTTGGTAGTTGGCGTTTCTCTCTGATTTTGGGGTTTAATGAGCGCCTGATTTTGCGGTGGATTTTGGATGTGTGGGAGATGTTTTTTAGTGGTAAGTGGCAGAATTTTGGGCGCGATCGCAGGTTTAGAGCTAACATCAGTTTTGACTGTTGAACTAGACTTAAAAGCAACAGCAAATATCGCCAATAGCCCACAGGTTGCAAGCATAACTAGGCTAAAACGAAATATCCAAGGAATATCGTAGCGAGCAGGAGAATCGCTATTTGGGAGATAATCTTCGTGCGGTTGCTCAGTCATGCTAACTCCAGTGATTTCTGCAAGTAATTCTATGGCGATTTCCTACGGGATGACTACCCTTGACGCAGCGCCTTAACAGGATCGAGTTGACTAGCTCGCAGAGCCGGGAGAAATCCAGCTCCTACACCCACCGCTAATGCCGCTCCTAGAGCCAAAGCTGCTGTGTTGCTGTCAAATTTATAAGGCAACTTAAAAACATCCGCTACCACCACCGTTAACCCGTGTACCGTCACAATAGCAGCAATTCCCCCCGCTAAACTCAGAATTACTGCTTCTAGAATAAACTGCAACATTATATCTCTCTGAGTAGCCCCGATCGCACGTCTCAAACCAATTTCGGGGGTACGTTCCATCACCGCCGCGATCGTAATATTAGCAATACCAACCCCTCCCACCAATAGCGAAATTACCCCCACTGCCAATAGTCCCTGTGAAGCAAGTTCCAGAGTTTCCTGCTGCTCCAAAATTTCCTGAACATTGTTCCAAGTATTAACCTCTGCCTTGGGAAAGCGCTGCTGCAAAAGTTTTTCTGCCTGCTTTTCCATTCCTTTAATATCTTTAAGATTGTAAGGGCGCACCGAAATTCTCCCAATTCTTTGGCTACCTGTCATCGCTTTGTAAACCGACATCGACACCCACATTTCAGCTTCGGGTTTGTCAAAAAAGCCTTCCTTGCTCTCCATTACGCCAACAACAATGTAAGGTCTACGCTTAGCATAAATGCGCTGACCTACACGTTTGGTGCCACCTTTAAAAAGTTGTGTCGCCAGCATTTCATCAATTACCACTACAGGTCGATAATTAGTAAAATCATTAGGTGAAAAAAAACGCCCCTCCATTAATCGCCGCCCCGATGTCAATAAATGATCTTGAGAAACAGCGAAGATATTAGTTTCCGCTTCTTCAGCCTGAAATATAACTTTTTCGTTATAACCAAACCAATTTGCTGCGCTAATCGCCTGAATTCCTTTCAGCCGATTCCGTAAAAATTCCATATCTTCTAACTTCAAACCCAAGTCATCCGAAATACTGATTCCCAGTTGAGGTGCTTCTCGCTTGGCCAGTTGTTCAACAATTACGGCGCGACTAATATTGCGTACTTGCAGCGTTGCGCTGACCGCAGCTACACCCATAAAAACTCCGACTGTAGTTAGGGCAGATCGCAAAAGATTGCCACTTAGGGAAATGCAAGTAAGGCGGAGGAGGTCTAAAGGAGAAAGGCTCATAAGTAATTAAAAATCACAACTCAACATTTCGTACATTAATAAAATTAGCTGATTTGATCCTATTCTTTAATCTTTATTCCTGCTCGGCACCCTCTGTTTTTTCTTTCTTTTTAGTTGTTTTTTCTTCCTGAATAGGAGTTCCTGGTTTTAAGGAAGGTTCAGGAGGGGGTATCACAACACTGTCACCTGGCCGCAAACCAGAAGTTATTTCTACCTGTGTCAATCCTTCTAAACCTAATGTAACTGACCGTTTCTGGGCTTTGCCTTGACTGTCACGAATCCACACAAAAGGCTTAGACTCCGATCGCACAATTACCTCTGTATTTAAAACTACTACCTTCTGGCGCTGCTGCAAAATTATCTCCACATTCACTTGACTCCCTGGAATCAAAGTCCGGGTTGGAGCATCGAGTCTTACTGTTGCAGGAACCGTTGGTTGATTGCCTTGATTAGAGCGGTCGTTTCCTTTACTCTCACCACTGTGAGCAAGAATATATAAGCTGTCTACTTTTCCTGAAAACTGCTTAGAATTGGGACCAATAATGCTGATGCGAACGGACTGATTGGGTCTAACTTTAGCAGCATTGAGGGTAGAAAGCTGTAGTTTTACCAGTTCTTGTGAAGGGTCACCTAATGTCAAAAGTTCTGTTTCCCGCTTCACTCCGTCGCCATTTTTAACTTGAACATTAAGTACCTTACCATCAATAGATGCAGTCACAATATTGTTTTTAAGTTTTTGTTCTTTTTCTTGGTATTCAAGCAGAGAGCTTTGGAGTAGGCGACTATTTGTGCTAACGTTGAACTGAGCTGCTCGCAGTAGGGAATCAGCAGTAATCACTTCTTTCTGAAGTAGTTGTTCTTTGTCTTGCAGTTTATTTTTTAAACCTTTAAGAGCGAGGAGATCCGTGTTAATTTGAAGCTGTACATCTCGTAAAGTGGTTTTAGCGGTGCGAACTGCCCCTTCCTCCGATTGGAGGGCATCTCCCGAAATATAACCTTTTTCAAATAATACTTTAGAATTGGTAAGTTTCCGATCGGCAGCAGCCAAACCCTCCTCAGCGTCAACAACTTTCTTTCGATTATTTGCCAAGGTAAGTTCCTTTTGTTGAATTTCTAATAACTCGTCATTTTGCCCGGATTTATAATTTTGAAGTTTCCCTTGGGCGATATTTAGTGCTTCCTGAGCTTCGGCAACTTTTTGGCGGAAGCTTTCTAGAGTGAGTTTTTGTTTCTGAATCTCCAATTCTTGCTTGATGAGAGTTGTTTTCTGTTCGGGGTTACGAAGGGTAATTAAGTTCTGACCAGATGTGATGGTTTGCCCGATCTTTACTAACACCCGATCGACAGTACCATCATCAGGAGATTTCAGAGTTTGTTGACCACCCAATTCAACAATACCGCTTTCGTTAATCGTATCTTCAATATCGCCAAGTTTGACGGGTATCAAGCGCACTCCTATGGGTTCGGGAGGTCGATTTTGATATAACCCGTAGGCAAATAAGCCGCCGCCGATGCCTAGAGTGAGAAAACTAGACCACAGTAGCCATTTGACTCCTGTGTTGAAACTATTTTTTTCTTTATATTTCACTGTCAACTCCTCCCCTACAAACTGTAAATAACTGTTAAGCGTGCGCGATCGCCCTTTAACCGTTTTGGTTACTGTTTGGATAAATAAAAGGCAACTTTGGGGCTGAGATATTCTAGCATCTGTTGACGTACTACTTTCTCTCTTCCCTTCTAAGGTCGCTATTTCTTCTGAATCTGTATTGCTTTCTAAGTCTGACAACCTGGAACCATTGCGAGAAAAAATGCGGGAATATAGCCTTTCTCAGTAACATGAGGTGCTCTTGGGGATTGGGCATCGGGCCTAAAAGTATGGGGCATCGAACTAGCCCGTGTATTTCACTTTCTTGAGAACCGCTATACATCGCGAATGGATCTCGTTTGGGGTGGTTAATCGATCGCAAAAACCAGAAAGTTGAGATATACAGACAAAATCAGGATGTGGAAATATTAGATAATCCTAGCACTTTGTCAGGGGAAGATGTGTTACCGGGATTTGTCTTAGATTTAACAGATGTTTGGTAGCGACACCGAAAGATTCACCAACCGCAATATAATAAATTAGAGCAGTACATCAATCCCAAATCTCAAATCCCATGCCTCTAACGCTTTACAACAGCTTGACCCGTCGCGAATCACCTTTTGAGCCCCTCGAACCAGGAAAGGTGCGGATGTACTGCTGCGGCGTTACGGTATACGATTACTGCCACGTCGGCCACGCCCGCGCTTACATTGTTTGGGACATGGTGCGGCGTTATCTGATGTGGCGGGGATACGATGTGCGCTACGTGCAGAATTTTACAGATATTGACGACAAAATTCTCAACCGCGCCCGCGAAACCAATTCCACAATGGAAGCTGTGGCCGAACGCTTCATCGAGGAATATTACGTAGATATGAAAAAGCTGAATATTCTCAGGGCAGATGAATATCCCCGCGCCACCCATACAATGGACGGCATTAAACGCCTGATTCACGAATTAGAAAATAAAGGTTATGCCTATGCTTCCGGCGGCGACGTTTACTACAACGTGAGACAGTTTGCCGATTACGGAAAACTTTCCGGCCGCAAGTTGGAAGAAATGCAGGCCGGGGCTAGCGGCAGATTGGAAACCGCAGAAATAGAAGCTCAGAAAAAGCAAGATTCCTCTGATTTTGCCCTGTGGAAAAGCGCTAAACCGGGAGAACCTGCTTGGGATTCACCTTGGGGAAAAGGTCGCCCCGGATGGCACATCGAATGTTCGGCGATGGTGCGCGATTGCTTGGGTGAAACTATTGACATTCACTGCGGCGGTTCCGATTTAACTTTTCCGCACCACGAAAACGAAATTGCTCAATCTGAAGCCGCGACGGGCAAGTCACTTGCTAAATATTGGATGCACAATGCTTTTGTGACTGTCAATGGCAAAAAGATGTCGAAATCTTTGCACAATTTTATTACAATTCGCGATTTGTTGGAGGGGAATTGGTCGGGTGATTTGGAATCTAACCCCCCCCAGCCCCCCCTTGGTAAGGGGGGGAGTAAGAATGAGTCCGCCCTTGGTAAGGGGGGGAGTAAGAATGAAGGAAGCGAGAAGTCAAAAGCGGTGGAACCGATGGCGGTAAGGCTGTTTGTGTTGATGGCGCAGTATCGCAGTCAAATAGATTTTACCGAAGAGGCGATCGCCTCCGCTAAAAATGGTTGGCACACTCTTAAGGAAGGCTTACTTTTTGGCAGTCAACACGGCTCGAAACTGGGTTGGGATGTTGATAAAATTGATAAATTGACTGGAGAAGATAACACATTAGTCCAGCAATTTCAAGCAGCTATGGATAATGATTTCAATACTCCCGGCGCTTTGACTGTTTTGTTTGAATTGGCTAAGGAATTGGGCAAGGAAGGCAATGTTTTAGTGCATCAAGGCAAAACAGAAACTTCACCGGAATTGTTGCAGAAAAAATGGGTGACGTTGGTGAGTTTGGCTGGGGTTTTGGGTTTAGAAGTTCAGCCGGAAAGTGATAGCAATGATGCGGTTGACGGTTTGAGTGATGCGGAGATTGAGGCGATGATTCAGCAGCGGAAAGATGCCCGAAAGGCGAGGGATTTTGCTGAGGGCGATCGCATTCGCAATGAACTTAAGGATCGGGGCATTACTTTGATAGATCAAAAGGATGGTACAACCATCTGGCACCGGAGTTGAAATTTAGAGTTTTTTAACCGCAGATGAACGCGGATGAACGCAGATGAAATTCCATCCGCGTTCATCTGTGTTCATCTGCTGATATCTGAGGTTAAAAACTCCCATTGACAAACTCCGCAACAGCCGCGACAAATTCTGCGGTTGATTCGTAGGGCAAAACATTCCGCCCCGGCATTAATAAACCTTCCGCGTTGGGAAAATGGGCTAAATATTGCGCTAATCTTTCATCGGGCTTCTCTTCTTTACCCGATTGACTGATACTTGAGGCTTTTTCTCCCATGACAACGAGTGTGGGTCGATCGAACTTTTGAATCGTACCGCTATAATCCTGGCGCCAAAACCCCGCTAAAAACGAGAAAACCGCGTGACGGCTGTCAGGATTTGCCGCCCCAGCCTGCAAAGCATCCAACCATTCACTGTCAACTTTTGCCGCATCGCCAAACAGTTGTTTTACAGAAAAAGAACGCAAAAACTCAGCGCGTCTGGCGTAGCGGTAAAAAGCATTTCCCAAGGGAGAATCTAACAAATTCCAGACAATTCTTTGCTGTCTTTCTGTCGAATGTTTGTTCATTAC
Organism: Microcoleus sp. MON1_C1; assembly: GCF_036701945.1. NCBI lineage: Bacteria > Bacillati > Cyanobacteriota > Cyanophyceae > Oscillatoriales > Microcoleaceae > Microcoleus > Microcoleus sp. MON1_C1. Next base: position 17,034 of record NZ_JAUBRO010000050.1, read on the forward strand.
CGCCCAAGCGGGAGGCCCGGCGAGGACTAAGCCGCGAATTAAATTTGAGCCGCTTTCCTGCTGCCTTTTTGCTAAAGCCAAGGCTACACATAGTAAAGCACCTTGCACGAGTACGATCGCAGGTTTTTTGACTACAGTTTCCAAGAAATACTGCAACTGTGCGGCCCAATCGTCAGGATAGCAAGCCACAGCCGGCATTTCGCAATCGCCGCAGCCCAACAGGTCGGGATTGTAAATCGGGTTGGTGTTACCTGCTTTGTACCAACTCTCACCAAATCTATGCCAAAAGATTCTTGACAAACCAACTCCTATCGGATGAATTAATAACAAAGGGAGGCTATCTTCTGTCGCAGTAGTTGGGTTATAAACTTCATAAGCACAGCGATAATTTTGCCATCCGTAAAACAGCGTTGGTGACTTTATAGACGAAATAGTGGAGAAATGTTGGGTTGAATATGGGGGTTGCATATTATTTTTTTTTGAACCGATGTTACTTTTTATTATAAGATGAGTAGGTGCGGGTTTTACCCGACATATATTTGGTAAATGAGAATATAAATAAACCCGCCCTGCGGGATGACATAAGCGCCAATACAAACCTTGATTACTTAATCATGTCAGAACAGCGGATTACCATTTCTTTACCTAACTTGCTGCTAATTGTAGCATCGTCGTTGCTGCTAGTGCTGCTGTGGCAATTGCGGAGCCTGCTAGTAATTCTAATGATATCAGTCGTGCTGGCTGCTTCGATCGTCCCGATCGTTAATTGGGCCCAAACGATGCGGGTTCCCCGCTGGCTGGCGGTGATTATGGTTTATTTAACTCTCATCGGCGGATTTAGCGGGACGGTAGTGTTAATCGGGCCCACGGTAATCGAACAAATAGAGTTACTGCTGCGACAGTTACCACTGTATGTTGAAAGTTTGCGAACTGTGGCAACTAATTTATTGAGTCGCCTAACCGACGATGCCCCAACCTTGGTGGGTCAGTTGGTGGACACTCAATCGCTGACTAATTGGCTGATTCGATCGAGTCAACAACTGGTTTTGCGATCGTACAGTTTAACGAGAGGCATTCTAGGTGGGGTCTTCAGCCTAGTTTTAGCATTATTTATTTCAGGTTACATGGTTGCCGACAGCGACACATTAATCAAAAGTTTGGTGCAATTTTTCCCTAAACCTTGGGACGCAAGATTAGCCGCACAAGCCGCGCCAATCGGTCAAAGAATGGGGAGTTATATTCGCGGGCGAGTGTTAGTTTCGGGCATTTTAGGGATATTTATTACCACAGGTTTGAGCATTTTGGGAATGCCGGAATTTTCTTTAGGCTTGGGTGCGATCGCAGGTGTTACCAACTTGATTCCGTTCATCGGCCCCGTGTTGGGAGCAGTACCAGCATTAATCGTAGCATTAGCTAAAGGTGGCTGGGTACTTTTGTGGGTATTACTGTTATTTGTAATTATCCAGAATTTAGAAACTTACGTACTCGATCCTTTGCTGGTTGGTTCATCGGTTGGTGTGCATCCTTTATATCAATTGCTGTCTGTATTGGGCGGCGTTCAAGTATTAGGAATTATTGGAGCGGTAATTGTGCCGCCTTGGTTTGCGGGAGTGGCAGCTTTGATTGAAAACTTGTATTTAAAACCAAAACTTAGGAGCGAACATCGAGAGGCAATAGATCGGGCTAAAAATAATTCTGACTTGCCACCTCTTACACCTTCGGCGTGATAGCCGGGAAGATGGGGAAATGGGGGGAGCATCTCAATGAAAGCAGCCAAGCCCCAAATTGGAGTTAGGAGTTAGGAGCCAGGAGCCAGGAGGAAAGAGTCAGAAGGCAGGAGCCAGAAGAAGTGTTTTTACAAATATGAGATGCTCCCGAAATGGGGCTATAGGGAGAGGGGAATTGAAATATTTAATTTATATCGTTTCTGTTGGCATCGGCCTAATATGCTTGAAAGTGCAGTGCGAGCTTAAGAAATTGCAAAAAAAACACTCACCATATCTTAATCTCGCACTATTAACTAAAGACTAGACTTGAATTTTAGCCTTCCCAAACAATCTTGAAATGCCTCTGCGTTGCCTCTGCTGTTCCCCTCTCAATCAAAATATTTATGCAATAAGTCTAATGACTGGTGACTGATTACCGAGCGCTAAAAACTAAGGATTAATTGCCACTTCAATGCGACGGTTGCGCTGCCGATTAGCATCAGAACTATTATCCACCGAAGGGCGACTTTCCCCATAGCCGATCGCCACCCAATGATACTTCTGACCTAGCACACCAGACAAATACTGCACCACAGCCTGAGCCCGCGCAAACGACACATTGCGATTGTCCCCCGCTTCCCCCGCGTCGTCAGTGTGCCCCGCAACGCGCACAGTTGCCCCCTCGTGATTGCCCAACTCCGCCACCAAATTGTCCAAAATCGCATTAGTTCCGGCGCGCAAAGAAATGCTGCCAGTATCAAACAAAACATCGCTGGGTAGAGTCACCATCAGCCCATCCCCCCCAAACACCGGATTATTGGCATTCTGTGGCGTAGTATTCACCGTTTCAGGGTTCAGACTCGGGCTGCTGCCGATCGCCGGTAAAGCAGGGGCAAGACTTGCCGCCGTTTCCGGCGCCGCCAATTCCCGCGACATCAACTGCAAACGCTTTTCCAAAGTTTCCGTCGGGCGGCTGCTGCCCAACTGACTCTCCAAAGCCGCCGTGCGACCAATCAGCGCGTTGAGTTCGCCCTGCAACTGTCTCAAATCCGACTGCAATTTCTCTCTCTGGGCAGGACTGACTTTGGACTGGGGAGTCGGTGTAGCGCTTGGTGGCGGAAGCGTCGGAATTTGCGTTGCTGGGGCGCGTTTCGGGCTGGAGGTCAAATTTTGAGTTACACGCAGCAATCTCTCTGCCAGCGGCATCTCCGTCGCGCCTGACGGATAAATTTGAGCGATCGTCATCCCCAAAACCCACGCAAAACCGCTGCCCACCCCCAGCAGCAGCAGTCGAAAAATCAGTGACAGTACAAGCAAACCTTTTCCCCGCGACTTAGAGACGCGAGTGGGGGGGATTGAAGGTTTTTGCTTAAAAGATCGCGTCATATTTCATCCCTCTCGGTGTACATACCAGATTAATTTCGATACTATCTTACCTATCCGATTGGAAATTTGAGATTTGAGATTTGAGATGTGCCCTCCCATCTAAGATCTAAAAAAGAAACCCGGTTTCTATAAATCAGGGGTTTAGTGGCGAAGCATCGAGGCAGAAAGCAGGTTTCTAGTCCGTTGCGTGCCACCCTGAATCTGTTGGATAATTCAGTAAAACTTTTGGAAAAAAAACCGATGACTGACCCTTTAAATAGCCCTTATCCCGTTCCTTGGGAATGGATTACTGCCACTCATGCTAAAGTGAGTTCCACTGCCGGCACAGGCCTCCGCTATTATCGCAGTCCATCCCTAGTTTCAACTAACGGCCAATACGCAGCTTACAGTCGAATTGAGTTGCAAGTGCAGCCGGAATTCTCCCGGTGTCGGGTTAGCAGTGTCATGTTTGTGGAAAATCTCAAAACCGGCGAACTGCAAACAGTGGCGGCTGCTTCGCCACTGGCAGAAAGTGGGATGTATGCTAGCGATGATACAGATATGTCCGGGACGATCGCCATTTTAGTGCCTGTTTCTTGGAATCAAGACGGTTCCCGCATTCTCGCCCGCGAATTTGAAGCACTTTTCAACTCTTCCGATATGTCCGACTACGGTGTCATTTGGGACAAAAATGATAATTACACTTATACCGTTGCTCCCGCTCGCAGTCTTTACACTCATGCTGTATTGTTGGGTTGGAGTCAAGTTTGTCCCGGAAAAGTTCTGTTCCGCGCCGGCAATTTGGGCGATCGATCTTGGCCTCTTTGTGCCGTTGATATGACAGGGCAAACGGTAGCAGTCACCGAGGACAAACCCCTAGTTTTCGGCAGTCAAGCCAGCACAGACTGGATCGAACCTAAAACTCGTTTTTAGATATTATGGCGGTATTCTCTTTGATCGGGCCAACAATTTTTTTAGTGTCAGGTCAGTCTTTAAACCAATTCATTTTGACCTTGGGGCTGATTATTTTAGCTGTTGTTTTTGGTTTAACAGCCTTTATTTTTATTCGCCTTTTTCTCAATTGGTTGCATGGAAAATTGGAAAACACTCGCCTTTTTTTTAGACGTTCGTTAAAAAAAAATACTGGCTCTTTAACCGCTCATATTCCACAACCTGAAAAGGTTTTTTTAGAACCCCGATTCGTAGAAAGTGACGGCAATTTAACGGCTACTATTTTTGGAGGCAAAAGCGATATTTCAGAAGCGCTTGAGCCCGAGATAATCTGTGAAAATCCAGCAGCAGTTGCCTACCTCTACAAGCCGATCGCTCTTTGGCACGGGCGCTTAATTTTGCCGTCAAAGGAAGAACGCCCACCCTACGGTTCAGTGTATTTTGAAGTGATAAATGCACCCAAAAAATATCAATATTTCATTGGCAAAACAGCCTTTTTGAAATGGAGTACAAATCGCCAAGTACAGTTTTTTGTCCACGCAGTAACCCAAGATCTCAAATTCACAAAACAGGCTAAAAATAGTAAAAAATCTGGCAATATCCATCCAGATAGATTGAACGGCTGGCGAAATGTCAGCCCTTTAGAAACTCTAGCAGGCAGCAGACTCGAAGACAGCGTGACTGTGATGCTACGCAGGCCGGTGATTGCAATTAATTATAGCAGCAGCGATCGCCAGGAACTCACGATCGATCGCGAACCAGTACAAATTATCGGACGTTTCTGCGCCTTAGTCTCAATTTTACAGCGAAAAGAAGCCGACAGCGACAAATTTATTGTCCGGCATTTCAACAAAACATCTCAACAATTTGACGGCGCCGCTGAAATAATTCGGATTCCCCAAGTACAGCCCGACAAAAATGGCGTAGCGAGGTCTACCAATCACCTGATCGAACAATCCCCCTTAAATCCAGACGGCTGGTACATTTACGGCGAAAGAGACGAAGACAGTATATTTGTAGTGCAGGCAATCGAACCCCGCAAAATTGCCCAATTAACACCAGATGAAACACATTTCGGTCTCAAAAAATCTCTCGCTTATTTAAACTACAAAAATTGGGAAAATACACCAGCCCAAAAAGGGCAAGCAAAAAGAGTATTGTTAACCCCAAATGAGGCTACAGAAAACGATTCAATCTCTCCTTGGCAAGAAGGAGATATCGGGATAGTGATTCACAGTTTCGGCGGTATCGGCGGCAAAAAAGGCGAACGACCACCGCTGGGGATTGTCACCGGACATTTTGCTTTGGGAGTAGCAAAAGTAGTGCGCGATCGCTTTACCAGCGAACTGCGTTTTGACATAGAATACAAACAAGTTTACGCCCATAATGCCGACGGAATTGTTGCCGGTTCCAGCAAATGGCAAAGCTACATGGGAGACTTGCAGCGCGGCTGGTTGGGCGATCGCCCGGTTTGCGATATCATCTGTAAATTAGATTGCGTGTGTTGCGACTACGATTTTGACGGCATCACCTTGTCGCCTTTAACCGAATTAAACCAGCAACTAGATATCATGATGGCCCGTTACCGCAGCGGAGACGGCACCGGCGCAAGTTTAGTCACCCCAGCAACTTCTTGCGTCCAAGATTCAAGTCAGGCAATTTACGCGACAATTAAAAAAATTACTTCCGAAATAGAGTCAAATCCTCAGATTCAAGACTGGTTGAAAACACATCCCACCGACGCACAAACCCAAAGGTTTCACCAGTTAGTAGCTTTAGGAGAGAGTTTAGAAAAAGTATTAATGCCCCTCGGCATTGTCCGTCCAGATTGGCGGAAAAATGCAAGATTGGCGGGGATTGATGCGGAACTGAAAAAAACCTTTTTTGTCGGTATATTGAACCTGATAAAAGCTGCTATTAGTTACCGAACAATGCTACCCAGGCGCACCCAAGATGAAATAGCCAAAATTTTCTTAAAACAGGGAGCATTTTTGTGGATAATTCGCACAAATCAAGTTGGAGGATTTGACCCAGACATTGAGCCAATCGCACCAACAGGGCTTTGAATCAGCAATCGGTTTGTAGATGATTCGGCGATTGAAATCGCTACTAGAAAAACAAAGTCTGCCTCTGCAGACTAAGAGATTGAGGGAGCATTTAAGCGGGATTTGGTATCCGTCAACCGTCAACAGTCAACCGTTAACAGTCAACAGTTAACCGTTAACAGTCAACAATCAACCATTACCAAGGAGTGACTTGAACATTGCCGTCTGGTGCCAAAACTACGCGGAAATCAGCCAGCGGTTCCGCCGGTGGCCTGGTGCCAACCGGTTTGTAAAGCAACTCCGACAACGGCGTTTCGGATCGATCGACCGCTGCCGAATTCTCGGGCTTGTAACCGACAATCGCCCCGTCTTGGGCCACACTCACGCGATAAACCAACTCCGCATCCGGAGGCTGATTCTTCACAGCTCCGTCAATTTGCTGGGAAAGTTTGCCCCTCAACAGCTCAATTTCTCCTGAATCGGTAATTGGCACGGCTGCTGCCTCAGGGCTTGCCAAACCTTCAGCAACAGGACTGGGCGTGCTTTCCGGCGAAGTGTTCGACTGCGGTGTGGCGCTAGGTGAATCGTCCGACTGCGGTGTGGGGCTTGGTGAAGCGTCCGACTGCGGCGCGGGACTCGGAGTCGGCGAAATCGATTCAGCGTTCGGAGTTTGAGTCCCAGGCACCAAACCGTCCGCAGGGGGCGTGGGATTGGGATTAGGCGAACCCGATCCGCCCGGATTCGGCGTCCCTTGATTCTGGCCCGCTGGATTGGGCTGCGGCACCGGATCTCTCTGGCGCTGGACTTCCGGCACCGGCACCAAGAAAAACGCCATCGCAGCCAAAGCCAAACTCGACACCCCCACCACAGCAGGCAAAGTCCGCTTCGCCAAAGGTTCGGCAGACTTGACGTAACGCTTGGAAATTGGGGTTAATTGCAGCGACAATTCCGGCAGCGTCTGCGTGTCGGCAAAAAACTGATCGATCGCCTCTACCAAGTCAAATAGCTGTACCGTCGTCAAATCAACTTTGGCCGACAGTTCTGTTTTTTGATCGATTGGGGTTGGGCTGCCTGTGGAGGCGGGTAGAACGGTCAATCGGTGCAAATTCCCGTCAATTCTGTGTAACTGCACCATACCCACATTCGGGCCGTAGCGATCGGGATAATGCACTCCGCTCATAAATTCTTGAGCGTAGCTGCTGACGGCCCTCACCAAGCTTTCAAAAAACTCCCGCCCCCCCGTCAGGGGCTCGCCGAGACCTTTCACATAGCATTCAGCGCTCATTAGTATCGAAAGCACCGGCCGTATATCTAACTGGCTGGTTGCCGATCCATCGCTCAACCCTTCTAGAACTAGGGTGCAATTTGGCAGACTGTACTGACGCCTAATAGTCATTTTTTATTCAACTTCTCCATCAAACAGGCTAACCCAGAAGCGCTGCATTCCGGCTGTGCCTGTACAAAATAGCAGTTTGCTCAACAAGTTCAAAGCTAGTTCGTTGAGCTTGTCGTCGGAATCGTAAGCTGCAACTACCGATCGCTTGGGGTTCATGCGCGATCGAAAGTGAGCTCGAAAGCGTTCTAAATACTCGGCCAGTGCCAGGTTCTGGTTGAGGGGGATATTTCTCGATCGCAACTGCTGCGAGTCTAGCAGCAACTGCCGAATTGTGGCGGTTAACTTACGCGCCATATTACAGGCGATCGCCACCAGCGCTTTTGCCTCCACCATGGTAAGCGAGCGGCGCTGCGTGTAGCGTCTCAGCGGGTTAGTATTACGCATCAGCCAAAGGGCAACCCGATTTTTGATAATTGATTCCAATTCCAGTTCCTTTGACACGGCCAGCATTTCTTCGGCACCTCCGAGATACAAGGCTTCGATCGCCAGCAACATCAAGTCAATTTGTAATCTGGCTCGGCGGGGACATCCCCCATCGGAAGGCGACAAGTCTGGCAAACTGTCTAAAATTAACGGGTTTGACTGGGTAAGCGAAGTTTCTGACGGCATTAATATCACGGCAACATCCATTCCAAACAAACTATACGGGCACGGGGGGTCTTGAGCAAGACAAATTCTCAACCAAGAACTTCTCTGGGATACTTTATTTTTATCATTGACTTTTAGGCATATTTTCTAATTTAGCAGCAACCGACCGTCACAGGCGAGCTCCAGCGGGAGTTTGATCTGCCACTCCCTACCCACGTCGCCGGAGCTTTGTGATTCCTTGCTTCGTTAGGGGAGAAGGGGAGAGTCGAAAAGCGACAAAGAATTACCCATTTCCCATTTCTTATTCTCTATTGGGATCAATCAATGTTCCTGCTTCTGGGGTTGCACCGCCGCTTCTCTTTGAGCCGTAAAATCTGTAGCCGCCGCCTTATCAGTTAGACTAATTTTTCCTTTGAGGCTTTCTTGCTCCACAATTCCGCGCATTTTAACAGAACTGTTTTGACCGGTTGCTGTGGAGTCGCTGCAACCAGCTAAATTAGCAACCGCACCCGACAAGTTCAATCCTTGAGTTTCCCACTTACCAAATAGAGAAGGTTTCTCCTGCGCTATTTTTTCCCTGCCCTCCCTGCTGCCCGATCGCACATTACCGCTCAAATAAACACCCGATTGCTCGATTGTCAATACCAAAACATCAGATTCCAGACATTCGGGCAAACTTTGAGGATCGAAGCGATAATTTCCTGCAATTGCCGGAGGAGCCTTTAAATTTGCTTCCCCATAAGCAGTTACTACTTTAAACAGCAGTGCAACTGAGCCGATCGCAACCCCGTAAAATGCCAGCGATTTGAGGCTTAAATGATTCATCATCTTGGTAATTAATAATTGGGCATTGGGAATTTGGAATTGGGCATTGGGCATTGGGCATTGGGCATTGGGCATTGGTAATAACTCACAAATAACCAATAACCAATAACTAATAACTAATAACAACTGCCAACATTCAACAGTCAACTGACTACCTTTGAGGAAGTACCGATGCCAAGTGCGATCGCACTTTAACGTAACACCGCGCAATCAGCAGCGAAGAATGACACTGCACAGCCAATTCATCAGTATACTGTCCCAAAGTTTGGCGCTCAATTCCCCACTCCCGACTCGTACCCGCAATAGTCAAATCAGCATTAGCAGAAGCCGCAACCAGTGCTTGAATTGGCTCAGCCGCCTCCACAATCGGAGTTTCAATGCGCGATCGCACCTCAACTGGTAACTGATCCATCACCCGCTGAAACTCGTAACTCAGCTCATTTCCAGATTCCCCGTCAACCGCCACCCGCAGCACCGTCAAACGGCGTTCCTCGCTATTAACTAACAGTCTCAGCGCCAATTCTAACCCCAAATCATCGTGAATGTTTGCCGCGTAAGGTACTAACAAGTTATTCAATTTGTCCCGGCCTCGGTCAACAAAAATTGCTACATCCACCTTTGCGTTGCTGAGAATTTGACCGACACGTCCTCCCAAACGGTTGCTGGTAAAAGTAGGCCTGTGCCATCCTACTAAAATCAAATCTGCGCGATCTATTTCCGCAATTTGGGCCGTTTCCCGGGCTACATCATTAGTAACGCGAATGATGGGATGTACGAATTTTCTCGCCTCGGGCAGTTCCAAGCTATCAATCAACTCTGATAATTTCGAGCGACGCTCTTGAATAATGCGATCGGCTTCCACAGGCGTACTTTCAAAGGCATAGTCATCATTTAATTCTATCAAACTCAGAGGATGAACCGCCGCCGACTTTAAATCATCACCGCCCATACCAGCAGCAGGCTGCGCCAGCGCTACTGCTAGTCGCAGTAAACCTTTCTGCGTGCTGGGATTGGCAACAGGTACTAAAATTCGATAAGTGGGCAGCAATTTGTTAGCAGTTTCTTCGCTGCTGTCACCAATTTGTAAATCTTCTAATTCTGAATCCTCAGAGTTAACTTCTGAAATATCTAATCTAATTAACCGTTTTGGATAAGTCCACTCCAACAGCGGCGAAGTCATAAAAGTTGTTACTAAAGCCATGATAACTAACATCGTAAATAGCAGCGGCGAAACTACACCCAGGGAAAGACCGATATTCAGGACAATTAGTTCAGTCAAACCGCGAGTATTCATCAGCCATCCCAGCGCTGAAGATTCGCGGTTGCTGATGCCACAAACTCTTGCCGCAACGTAAGTGCCGACATATTTCCCAACAATAGCCACTCCTAAAACTGCGGCACACAGCAGCCACAGTTCTGGACTGTTGAGCAAGCCGATTTGAGTCCGCAACCCGCTATAAGCAAAAAATATGGGCAGCAGAAATATTAGTACAAAGTCTTCGGTTTTTTCGGCTAATTCTCTGGTTAATCCAGCATTTTTAGGCATGGCAGCACCCAGCAAAAATGCACCGAAAATTAAATGAATGCCGATCCATTCAGTAATTAAGGCAGAAGCTACAACTCCCATGTAAATTCCCGAAAGCACTAACTGTGTTAATCTGCCAGTGCGGTTGTACTGTTTGGAAAGTCGCTGCAAGAACCAGCGGACTACAGTCAGCATGAAACCGATGTAAATTAAAGATGCAATAATTGTCGGCAAAGCACCGAGCATCGAATTAGTACGAGTAACTGCGATCGCCACCGCTAACAAACACCAAGCCGTTACGTCATCTACCGCAGCGCAAGTCAAGGCCAGCGTCCCCAATTTGGTATTCTGCAAATTGTGTTCTGTAATAATTCTTGCCAGCACCGGAAAAGCCGTAATTGACATCGCAGCGCCCAAAAACAAAGCAAAGGCGGTAAAGGAAACGCTATTATTTGAAACGATGGGATACAGCAGCAGTGCTAGCAAGCTTCCCAGGGAAAACGGCACTAGAATGCTGACGTGGGAAGTTAAAATCGCTATATCTAAATTGCTTTTGAGATACTTGGGATTCAGTTCCAAACCAATCAAGAACATGAAAAATATTAGCCCCACCTCAGATAGCACGTTGAGGAAGGGAACGGCTTCGGCTGGAAAAAGTGCTGTTGCTAAATCTGGTGCAACTAAGCCAAACAGAGAAGGCCCAAGCATAATTCCTGCTACAATTTCTCCAATGACTTGAGGTTGTTTGATCGCTCGAAATCCTAAACCTACAAGCCTCGAAAGTGCGATGACAATTAGAACTTCAAGCAGGACGAGAATGGGTATGGGCATGGCGTTTTTAGCTTTGGGATTTTTGCGGATCGAGAGGGCAGTGTACTAAAGCTGACTGAATTGCCGAATCGAAAAAAATGGATACCAGCTCGATCGAAGGTAGAAGGCACAAGAGGCGCACCAACAACGCCATTCTCTCACAAGCCAACAAAGGCTTTGGCAACCTCCCATCTGGATTTTTCGTTTTTAAGAAGCGCTTGCAACTAACTGTAACCGCAGCCTGCACACCCCGCACCCAACCCGCCCATTAAATCTCACATCCGGGTGCCAAGCCAACCCTACGGATATCAGATTGTCAGAAAAAGTAGCGCGCTTGTGATAAACTAGAAAAGTTGTTTAAATTCGCACATCCGGGTTTTCGGGTGTTTCGAGGGCGCAAACCTTCAGAAATACGACCGGGTGGAGGATTAACCCGAATCAGGAGTTAAAAATACAATGCCAGTAGTCAGTTTGGCTCAAATGTTAGAGTCAGGGGTTCACTTCGGACACCAAACCCGTCGGTGGAACCCGAAAATGTCTCCATACATTTTTACAGAGCGCAACGGGGTTCACATCATCGACCTCGTGCAAACCGCTCAGCTTATGGAAGACGCCTACGAGTACATGAGAGTTGCCTCAGAAAAAGGCAAAAAGTTTTTGTTCGTGGGTACGAAGCGCCAAGCTGCAGGGATTGTAGCCCAAGAAGCTCAACGCTGCGGTGCTTATTACGTCAACCAGCGCTGGCTGGGGGGAATGCTCACCAACTGGACGACGATTAAGTCCCGCGTGGAGCGCCTCAAGGATTTGGAGCGCCGCGAGGAAATCGGCGCCCTCGATTTGCTGCCGAAAAAAGAAGCTTCGGTACTGCGCCGAGAAATGGCAAAACTCCAGAAATATCTGGGCGGGATTAAATCTATGCGGAAGATTCCCGACGGAGTGGTGCTGGTAGACCAACGCCGCGAGTATAATGCGGTGTTGGAATGCCAAAAGTTGGGAATTCCGATCGTCTCTCTGTTGGATACCAACTGCGACCCGGATTTGGTTGACATTGCGATTCCGGCGAATGACGATGCTATTCGATCGATCAAGCTGATTGTCGGCAAGTTGGCTGATGCCATCTACGAAGGTCGTCACGGTCAGCAGGGCGGCGACTCTGAGGAAGACTACGACTACGAAGGTGGCTACGAAGGCGCCGAATATGATGTCGAAATCGAAGAATTGGATGACCCCAATTATGTAGAACCCGACGACGAAGACGCTGAAGGCGAAGAAACCGAGAGCTAGTATTGCCCTCGCAATCTGACACCAGGAAATTAAAAATTAAAGATTGAAAATTAAAAATAATAATTATTTTTAGTTGGATATTTTTAATTTTTAATTGTACATAGCACGAGTCTAAGTCATTAGTAGAGTTCTGGCAAAAGCATTCATTGTGTCAGGGCCCGAATTAATTCTGGCGCTACACCTACAAAGTCGGTACTAAGATCGACTGGGTATTTCTTCACTCTGGTCTAATCATTAACATTAAAATTAGTGACTAATGACTGATGACTAATGACTGATGACTAATGACTAATAACTAATTTTGATTGGGAACTTAAAGAAGATGGCGGACATATCTGCAAAACTTGTTAAAGAACTGCGCGAAAAAACTGGCGCGGGCATGATGGACTGCAAAAAAGCCCTCGTTGAAAACGAAGGCAATATGGAAACATCCATTGAGTGGCTGCGGAAAAAAGGTCTGGCTTCGGCAGGTAAAAAAGGTGGACGAGTCGCCTCAGAAGGACTTGTAGGCAGCTACATTCACACCGGCGGCCGCGTGGGAGTGCTGGTGGAAGTTAACTGCGAAACAGATTTTGTGGCACGTCGCGAAGAATTCCAAAAGTTGGTGCGGGATATTGCGATGCAAATTGCAGCTTGCCCGAATGTGGAATACGTGAAAGTTGAAGATATCCCCGCCGAAGTTGTCGAAAGAGAAAAGGCAATTGAAATGGGCAAAGATGACTTGGGCAACAAGCCGGAAAACATCAAAGAAAAGATTGTTCAAGGGCGGATTGAGAAGCGCATGAAAGAGTTATCTTTAATGGATCAGCCTTTTATTAAAGATCAGAATATCTCGGTGGAAGAGTTGGTGAAACAAACGATCGCCCAAATTGGAGAAAATGTCCAAGTGCGCCGCTTCGTGCGTTTTGTCTTGGGCGAAGGCATTGAAAAGGTAGAAGCTAACTTTGCCGATGAAGTGGCAGCCCAAATGGGTGCTCAATAATCCAAAATTAAGATTGAGAATTAAAAATTAAAAATGTGAAAAATCAATTTTTTGCATTTTTAATTTTTAATTTTTACAGGACTTATGGACAGACTATATTTGTAGGAGGTAGACTGCAAACCTTGCTACTACAGACAGATAGCGTAAAAATTGTAATACTTTAAAACTTGCGTAAGTCCTATTTTTAATTTTATACGAGAGATATGGTGCGACCAAAAGAGCGAATAGAGCAAGATTTGGCAGGACTCGAAGAGGCTTTAGCAGCCTTGACTTTGGAGTTTCGCAGTACCTACGAAGGTTATTTAACTGCCTTGGGACAAGCGGTGCGGCAGCAGTTAATTTTGGCTTGCTATCACCTTTGCACTCAAGCAGTACCGGAGTCGTTTCTCAAGTTGTCCTTCGAGGGGAGGCAAAAAATGCAGCAGTCTGTAAGAGCTTTGGCTGCGGCGTCGGAGGAAAAATTGCGATCGCTGGTGACTGAATCAGAAGCCGAGAAAGAGGAAGAGGAAGAGGAAGAGGAAGAGGAAGAGGAAGAGGAAGAGGAAGACGACTTCGACAAAGAGGAAGAGGAAGAAGAGGAAGACGAAGAAGACGAAAAGGAAGAAGACCAAAAGGAAAAAAACCAAGTTTCCGCCATTAACTATCTATTTTCATTGGCAAATTATCAATTGCCAAGTGCCAATTCCCCAGAAAGTTTGGCACGGTGGCAAAATATTATTGAAAAGTCGATCGTCCATATACTCAAGCTGCTTTCTCGCGACACCAACCGCTTGCTGCAACAGTCGGGAATCTTGCCGAGTCAATTGCCAGAACCGGTTCTAGAAGCTGCTTCTGGTGCTGAATCCTCCGGCGATAGTGTTGCCGGGCCGCCTAACTTATTAAACTTAATCATTGAAACTGATGCCTCATCAGCATCGCAAAAATTGGCAGAAACCTTGGGTAGTAGGGCGCTGCACATTACAGCGATTAAACTGCGGCTGTCGGAAATAGAGTTTGCCGATGCGGGAACCTCGGCTTGGCGCCAGCAAATTCGTAACCTGTCTGTAAAGTTGAACTCCCTGGGCCGCGATTACCAGAAAAAGCAGCGGGAACTCGCTGTGGTGGAAGCTGAGTCGGCTTGGCGATCGAGTTGGTTTGAAGATTGATCGGATGTTGAAGGAAGAAGGAAGAAGGAAGAAGGAAGAAGGAAGAAGGAAGAGGGAAGAAGGAAGAGGGAAGAAGGAAGAAGGAAGAGGGAAGAAGGAAAAACGTAAAACTTTTAGGCTATTGGGAAACCCGGTTTTTTAAAGAAACCGGGTTTCTCAGTGTTATACTTTTTTGGTGGAAGCTTCTTAAAAGAAAAAGTTAAAATTTAAAAAGTTAAAAATTAAAAAGTTAAAATCTAAAATCTAAAAGTTAAAATCTAAAATCTAAAATCTAAAATTGATATGACTATCGATCGACCCGAATGGCAGCGATTGCAAAAAGCTCTTTCAGTAGAAGCCGATCGCGGATTTAACGACATCCAAGGCAGTCAATACCGCTTCAGCGAGTTTCTGGGCATGAGTTTGAGACAGTTGGCAGGTTCGGTGGCGGCTTCTTCGCGCGATCGAGCTCGACACCTAGCCGCTGAATTTGACACCTACCCTCAGAAAGATCTCGAACAGCGCCAACATTCGATCGCCATTACGGTCAGTTTTTTGAGGCAAATGGAGCAAGTTTGGGAACAAGAAACTCGCCACCAGCAAGAACAAGCAGGACAAGTCAGACCCGCAAACGCTAACGCTTCTGAACCAACCGCCCCAGCAGTTTCCGTTCCCCGAACAGTACCCCTGAGTACAGCACCCCCACCGCCAAGCCTGACTCTCGACCAACAGTTAACCCGCGTCACCGGCATCGGCCCCGCCAACGGCAACCGCTTGGCAAAACTGGGTTTATACACTGTATATGACTTGCTTTACTATTATCCCCGCAACCACATCGACTATGCAAAGCAAGTACAAATTCGCGAGCTGGTAGCTGGGGAAACTGTCACTTTGATCGCCGAAGTAAAGCGCTGCAATTGCTTTTCTAGTCCGAAAAATAAGAAGTTAACCATATTAGAAGTAATTTTAAAAGACCGCACCGGAGAAATAAAAATTAGTCGTTTTTTTGCAGGCCCTCGCTACAGCAATCGCGGTTGGCAAGAATTCAAGAAGCGCGAGTATTGTACAGGTGCGGTGCTGGCAGCTTCTGGGTTGGTGAAGCAGGGTAAATATGGAATTACTTTAGAAAATCCTGAGTTAGAAGTATTAGACGACTCCGGCGGTGCGATCGAATCGATGAAAGTCGGCCGCCTGATACCAGTTTATCCGCTGACGGAGGGGGTTGATGCTGGTTCGGTGAGGCGATCGATTTTGGCTGCAATGCCGGCGGCGAAAATGTTGCCAGAATCGCTACCGGAGGATTTGCGCGAGCGTTACGGTTTAATGGGTTTAGCCGATGCTGTGACTAATATTCACTTTCCGCTTGATCGAGATTGTTTGGCCGCCGCCCGCCGCCGCTTAGTTTTTGACGAATTTTTCTACCTGCAATTAGGACTTTTAAAGCGCCGCCAAACCCAAAGGAAAGCTCAAGCGAGTGCAGTCATCATTCCTAGTGGCAAATTGATCGAACATTTTTATGAAATCTTGCCTTTTGCCTTGACTAATGCTCAGGAAAGAGTAATTAACGACATCCTCAACGATTTAGCTTCGTCGCAACCGATGAACAGATTGGTGCAAGGCGATGTCGGTGCCGGCAAAACCGTAGTAGCCGTCGTGGCAATGCTAGCAGCAATTCAATCCGGCTATCAAGCCGCTTTAATGGCACCGACAGAAGTTTTAGCAGAACAGCACTATCGCAAATTGGTAGGTTGGTTTAACTTGATGCACTTGTCTGTCGAACTGTTAACTGGTTCCACAAAAATAGCCAAGCGTCGCGAAATTCACAACCAATTAGAAACCGGAGAATTACCTGTTTTAGTGGGAACTCACGCGCTGATTCAAGATACGGTGAATTTCCATAAATTGGGTTTGGCGGTAATTGATGAACAACACAGATTCGGTGTACAGCAGCGCGCTAAATTGCAGCAAAAAGGCGAGGCTCCCCACGTTTTGACGATGACGGCAACTCCCATTCCCCGGACGCTGGCGCTGACGCTGCACGGGGATTTAGATGTGAGTCAAATTGATGAACTTCCCCCCGGCAGGCAGGCGATTCAAACCACTGTACTGTCTGCCAAAGAACGCATCCAAGCTTACGATTTGATTCGGCGGGAAGTGGCGAGCGGGCGTCAAGTTTATGTGGTGCTGCCGCTGGTGGAGGAGTCGGAAAAGTTGGACGTGCGATCGGCAATTGAGGAAAAAGAGAAACTTGAAAAAATTGTATTTCCTGAGTTTAAGGTTGGTTTGCTGCACGGTAGAATGAGCAGTGCCGACAAAGATGAAGCAATTTCTAAGTTTCGGGACAAAGAAACTGATATTTTAGTATCTACTACTGTGGTCGAGGTGGGAGTAGACGTGCCGAATGCCACGGTAATGCTAATTGAAAATTCTGAGCGTTTTGGACTGTCGCAACTGCACCAGTTGCGGGGTCGAGTCGGCCGGGGCAGCAACCGTTCTTATTGTTTGTTAATGCCCGGTTCCAAAACGGCGGAAGCCATGCAGAGAATGAAGGTTTTAGAACAATCTCAAGATGGCTTTTTTATTGCGGAAATGGACATGAGATTGCGCGGGCCTGGTCAGGTTTTGGGAACTAGGCAGTCGGGTTTGCCGGATTTTGCTTTGGCGAGTTTGGTGGAGGATCAGGAGGTTTTGGAGTTGGCGAGGGCGGCGGCTCAAATGGTAATTGAGAATGATGAAAGTTTGAATCAGTGGCCGGTGGTGCGGGATGAATTGGAGCGGAGATATCAGCGGATGATGAGCGGGTCGATTTTGACTTAGATAGTTTTGGACGCAGCAACGGGGTTTTTAATAATATTTTCTAGTGGCGGGTTAAGCAAAGATATATCAAAGCCGCCAGTTTATTGCTGCACTCACCCGTCCTCCTCCCCATAGGGCGGTTTATTTGCAGCTACTTATTTAATGTCACTAATGTCAGAAACCGGTTTTGTTCCCCTAAACTCACGTAAAACCCTAGGTTTTTTGTCAGGAAACGCGGTTTATACTTTTTTGCTGAGACTGCTGCCAAATATCAGATCGATCGAAACGTCAAAAACACGAGTTTGTTAGAAACGAGTGCCTCAACCCAAACTACTTTAGGAGAGGATTTTGGCCTTAATCTACGCTATTTTTATGAGGAGCCAGGCTTGGGGTAGTTATTCCACCAAGAATCCTTCGCAGGATTGACGAAGAAGTGTCAAAATTAAGATAGTTCTGCCAGAAACAGGGGAAAGGAAATCTAGCCTGTACTGGCGCCTAAGGCAACATTGATTCCTCGCTGGTTACGCTTGCAGGTGGTCGCCGACGGTTCGTCGCATTTAATCTCAACAGTAATTATGAAAGATCTCACTCGTTATCGAAATATCGGCATCTTCGCCCACGTAGATGCTGGCAAGACCACCACAACAGAAAGAATCCTGAAGCTGACAGGTAAAATCCACAAAATTGGTGAAGTTCACGAAGGCGCGGCGACTACTGACTTCATGGAACAGGAGCAAGAGCGCGGTATTACGATTCAGTCCGCTGCTACCACCTGCTTCTGGAACGAGCATCAACTCAACATCATTGATACTCCGGGACACGTCGATTTTACGATCGAGGTTTACCGTTCTTTGAAGGTTCTCGATGGTGGCATTGGTGTGTTCTGCGGTTCGGGTGGAGTTGAACCGCAATCTGAAACCAACTGGCGCTACGCTAACGATTCCAAAGTCGCTCGCGTCATCTACATCAATAAGCTCGATCGCACCGGTGCAGATTTTTACCGCGTTGTCAAGCAAGTTGATAAAATCCTCGGAGCTAAACCGATGGTGATGGTATTGCCCATCGGCATAGAAGAAAAGTTTTGCGGCGTAGTCGATTTGCTGACCCGCAAAGCCTGGATCTGGGATGACTCCGGCGATCCGATGAACTATACAATTAAAGATGTCCCCGCCGATATGGTCGATGATGTCGAAACTTGGCGCGAAAAGTTGATCGAACTGGCCGTCGAGCAAGACGACACTGTGATGGAACAGTATCTCGAAGGCAACGAGCCGAGCCTGGAAGACCTCAAGCGCTGCATTCGCAAAGGTACTCGCGATCGGGCATTTTTCCCCACTTACTGCGGCTCATCGTTTAAAAACAAAGGCGTGCAGTTGGTTCTGGATGCCGTAGTTGACTACCTGCCGAACCCGATGGAAGTCACACCGCAGCCAGAAGTCGATCTCGAGGGCGAGGAAACCGGCGAGTTTGCGATAGTCGATCCCAACAGGCCATTGCGGGCACTCGCGTTTAAGATCATGGACGATCGCTACGGTGCTCTAACATTCACGCGCCTGTACTCCGGTACTCTGTCCAAGGGCGACACCATACTCAATACCGCCACGGGCAAAACCGAGCGCGTCAGCCGTTTGGTGGAGATGCACGCCAACTCTCGCGAAGAAATTGAATCCGCGCAAGCAGGCGACATTGTGGCGATCGTCGGCATGAAAAACGTCCGCACCGGACACACCATCTGCGACCCCAAAAATCCCGCCACGCTAGAGCCGATGGTATTCCCCGATCCCGTTATTTCGATTTCGGTCAAACCGAAACAAAAGGGCGGCGAAGAAAAAATGGGAGCAGCCCTCACCAAGATGGTGCAAGAAGATCCATCCTTCCACATGGTGACGGATCAAGAAAGCGGCGAAACGATTCTCAAGGGGATGGGCGAGTTACACCTCGACATCAAAGTAGACATTCTCAAGCGCACCCACGGCATCGAAGTAGAAGTCGGCGAACCACAGGTAGCCTACCGCGAGTCGATTACCAAGCGCTTGGAAGACGAATACACCCACAAAAAGCAATCAGGTGGTTCCGGTCAATTTGCCAAAATCGGCTATGTGATCGAGCCTGGTGAGGTTGGAAGTGGCTTCCAGTTTGAGTCAAAAGTGACTGGTGGTAGCGTGCCGAGAGAATATTGGCCAGCAGTCGAAAAAGGCTTTGAAAGCTGCATCGACAAAGGCGTCTTGGCCGGATTCCCTTGCTTGGACTTGAAATTCACGCTACTAGAAGGCGGTTTCCACCCCGTTGACTCGTCAGCAATGGCCTTTGAAATTGCTGCCAAAGCGGCCTATCGGCAGTCTCTGCCGAAAGCTGGGCCTCAGTTGCTCGAACCGATTATGAATGTCGATGTATTCACTCCAGATGATTACATGGGCGACGTGATCGGCGACCTCAACCGCCGCCGGGGGATGATGAAATCTCAGGAGACAGGACAAACAGGAGCGCGGATCAAGGCAGATGTACCGTTGAGCGAAATGTTTGGTTACATTAGCGATTTGCGTACTATGACATCTGGCCGCGGTCAGTTTTCCATGTCCTTCTCGCACTATGCTCCTTGTCCGAACAACATCGCTGAAGAAGTGATTAAGGCGGCAAAAGAGCGTCAAGCTGCGAAGTAATGTATTGAGTGCGACGAAGTGATTCGTCGCACTCAATCACCAATGTTAAAAACTAGAAAAATCTAGTTTTTAACGTTGGTCAATGGAAGTATCCCAATTTTTTTATTTTCGCAGGAGTGTTCGCTGTGAGAACTCGCTAGGGATATACAACCTAGCCAACGTCCCGCTCGCACTCCTCACAAATGCTTTTTACTATCCGAAAGAGATGCTCCCTTCAAAAGTCGCTCTAAAAGGGCGATCCCGCATCAATCAAGATAATGTTGGCTAATATACAATCAATAATTTAACACCCAGGCAGGTAGCCATGACAGCCACCCTGATCCCGAGTCAAAGTAGCGGAATTCTGCTGACAAACATTAGCTGGAAAACTTACGAATCCCTGCTGAATGAGTTAGCCGAACAGGGAGGAATTCGCTTGACTTACGATCGCGGAAACTTAGAAATTATGACTCCATCAGCACCCCACGAAAAGTACAAAAAAATCTTGGGACGTTTTGTAGAAAGCGTGAGTGATGAATTGAATGTTGAAATTTGCAGTTTGGGTTCTCTAACTTGCAGGCGGGAGGATTTGGCTCGCGGTTTGGAACCGGATCAGTGCTACTATATCGAAAATGAGGATGTGGTTTGGGATAAAGAACAAATCGATCTCAATCAAGATCCGCCACCGGACTTAGTTGTGGAAATTGACGTGACTAGCAGTTCGATCGATCGACTTTCTTTATATGCAAGTTTAGGCGTACCGGAAGTTTGGCGCTACGACGGAAATCGTTTAATAATTTATCAGTTGGAATCACAGGAATATGCCGAAAGAGATGTTTCTCCGACTTTCCCTTTTTTGTCGCAAGTTGAGATGCTGCGCTTTTTGGAATTGAGGAGGACTACAAAAGAAAATGCTTTAATTCGCTTGTTCCGGGAGTGGGTGAGGAGTCAAATTCAGGCAGGGGAGTGAAGTAGGGCGATTCCCTTCGGGATAGCTCCGCTTCACGCACTTTAGAGATGATATCATATCGTGTAAAACATGAGTTTGTAGCGAGGAGTTCACTCCGAGCGAGTTTTAGGAAGACTTTAGTCCTCACTACGAACTTAATTATAATTATTGACCCGGACAGGATATTATTCCCCAGCCAAATCAGCGCGAAACTTCTCCACAACTCGATTTAACTCCACGGAATGAGAAGCCTTAAATAAAATACGATCGCCCGGTGTGACAAACTCCTTTAAATGCCTTGCTAAATCTTGGCGGGAATTCTCCCTCGCAATATCTTCTACCTCCACAAAAGGCAAACCCGCCGCACCCGCAGCCATCGCCGCTGCTTCCTCAAAATCAGCAAAAACAAACAAAGCATCCAGATGCAAATCTCGCGCGGCCCTTCCCACTTGTCGGTGAAATTCGATCGCCCTATCGCCCAATTCCTTCATCGTTCCCAACACCGCAATCCGGCGCTTTCCCGGAGTATCTGCTAACAGTCTCAGAGCCGCCAACATCGACTCCAAACCAGCATTATAAGTCTCATCCAGAATCACAATGTCCTGCGGCAAATCGTAGCGGCGCGCCCGTCCATCTGGTAACTGCACAGACAAACCTTGCTTTAAAACTTCCCAATCAATACCTAACACTTTTCCTACCGCCAAAGCCGCCAAATAATTTACAGCATTGTGCCGTCCCGGCAGTGGCAGGGGCAATTCCACACCTTCTACAAACATTGTATTATGATTCAGCAATTCCCCGCACAAATCCCCGCCTTCTAAACCGTAACTTAAAGTTTTTCCCTGCCAAACTTTTGACGCAGTTGCCATTAAGCTGTCACAATCGTGATTGAGAATAGCAATGCTATCCGCAGGCATTTCGGCTAAAAGTTCGCACTTAGCTTGGGCGATCGCCTCTTCCGATCCCAAGCGTCCGATATGTGCCGTTCCTACATTAGTAATTACCGCAACAGTAGGACTCGCAATTTGCGACAGCAGCGCAATTTCGCCACTCCCGCGCATTCCCATTTCAATTACAGCATAATTGTGGGAAGGTGAAAGCTCCAGCAGAGTTTTTGGTACGCCAATTTCATTGTTATAGTTATATTGAGTTTTAAGAACATTTCCCTTCGTTGACAAAACCGCCGCAATTAACTCTTTAACAGTAGTTTTACCTACAGAACCAGTAACAGCAACTACAGGTATACTGAATTGGTCGCGCCACCAACGGGCGATCGACTGATAAGCTTTTAAAGTATCGTCAACGTGCAACAGCGGAAAATTAGGTACTTCCTCTTGCCACTCTCGATCGACAATCGCTGCAATTGCCCCCAAATCCCGGGATTTTGCCACAAATTGATGGCCGTCAAAATTGTCTCCCCGCAGCGCCAAAAATATTTCGCCCCCCTTAAGAGTGCGCGTATCCGTGGCAATACCTGTCCCTAAAGCTGTCAAAATGCCCTCAGACACAGCAGGGAAAGGTACAGTTAAAATTTCAGCAAGTTGGGCGATACTTACGCGACAAACCATAACTAGCACTCACATTTCAAATAATTATTTTCATAGCTAATCCTACCTCGCCCGACCTCACATTTAACTGATTGGGGGCTGCCGACCAGGATTGACCTTGACAATCCTAATATTAAATCGTCAGGCAACCAAGAAATTCTCCCGTACCCCTCACAATCTTTACCAATACTTTACAAAGTCTATGGTGATTTAAGGCCTTGCTAATTACCAACAATTCATGTCATGCTGGTGTTGGTAATTAGTTTAACTAAGCAAAAAATATCGATCTGCTTTAGCTGCTGGCAGATTCTACCCATAAGCCTCATCCGGCGAGCAGCTCGGTTGACTCAATTATTGGGATTCATTGGCCAATTCATTAAGCTAAGAGCGCTGAAAGCTCCTGCCCTAGCCTCGGAGGGTTAATCCACAGTGAACGACTACAATAGACAGAGTTACGAAGAAGAACAGCTACTTTACAACCACTGGCTGGAGTTGGTACAACGAGAGCAGCCTGCAGAACTGATCGGCCGCTTTCGCACTTTGTTTATCGAGGGCGTCGGATATCCCGATCGCTCGATCGCCGACGCACTCGAAAAAATAGCACGCTCAGCACACGCTCAACAAGAATTCAAATACATCCTCAACCGCTGCTGCCACATCCTGATCAACCGCTGGCAAACTTACCCCAGCAAGCAAGCCGCCATCCCTGAATTGATAGCTGTGTTTGAAGAAGCGCCCAAAATATTATTTGGATACAATCGATCGGGGGGGCGAGGCTCCATCCCCAAATTAGTAAATCAATTTATCGAAAGCGAACAGTACCTCACCCTCAAACGCTTAGCCAAAGTCATAACTCACAGCAATGAAGATAGCAGCAACAGCAAAACCCCTGCTAGCCTTGCCCTCGGAACCTTAATTCCCCGTTACCCTTACCTCTACAAACACTGCCTCCTCAGCGACGACAGCACCTACGAACAACAAAAAATCATTAAAAAAATCCAAGCTCAAAAGCAGCAGCAATTTGAGATCAACCTCTCACAATATGTTGCTCACCAAGTGAGAAAAGCTCAAATAGCGCGTCGGGAAACCTCCCTTTCCTTCGGCCGAAATATACA
This sequence comes from Microcoleus sp. MON1_C1, assembly GCF_036701945.1. NCBI lineage: Bacteria > Bacillati > Cyanobacteriota > Cyanophyceae > Oscillatoriales > Microcoleaceae > Microcoleus > Microcoleus sp. MON1_C1. The sequence continues at coordinate 40,681 of NZ_JAUBRO010000050.1, forward strand.
GCCTATAAAAAATCCGACCCTGTTGACCGACCCGGAACTATTCTTTGCCCTCAAGCAATTTGTCGGCAAAGTAGAAGGAGCCGATACCTACAGAGAGCTAGCGGGCCGTTTCACGGCGAACGCCAGCACACATCAGTCCTACCGTTCTTTTAAAGACGACTTGTACGAATACCTGATTTCTTCTGTCACCGATGAGCGCTACGGCAAACGTCTCTTTAACGAAAAATTGTATAAGCAACTACAAAATACCCTGCCCCACAGCGACGATCAAAAGTTTAATGAATTTTTAATGATCAGAACTTGCAGCCAGTTATTGAACTTTTTAGTAGTAGAGAGTCCTGTGCGGCCCAACCACTTTGTCTTCATCGACCTGATCTCAAACCTCGGGCCGACCCAAACCACTGGTTTGCTGCTGAAAATCGTACTAATTTGCGGCAAAGTCAAGCCCTACCTAGAAAAGCGGCTGGCAATTTTGTTCGGTCACTACGAATGCAGTACCCGAGAAGGCGTGGTGTGGTTAGTCAAAGCCCTGGAAAACGTAAACCTAGCTTTGAGTACCAACTTTGGCAAGGTGGATGTATCTTTCCTGCGGTGAAAGCGGGCGGCATAACTTTCTCTGCTTCCACAGCAGGCAAAACATCACACCGATAAACCAGGTTTATGAATACCCTAAAAGTTTTACGTTTAATTAGAACGACTTAATTAACTGCTGAAACCTACTCAAAAGACGCTATTCTATGTTAAAGTACCAAGTGTGAATCAGATTCAGTTGCAGGCTTTGTTCATTGCTACAGAATTGTCTAAAAACTTGCCCTTCTGTATCGGCAGGGGACTCTCCGAAACTGAAATCTTCGCACTGTCTAAATTTTGGAGTTATTCCTCATGTCGATATACGTCGGTAACTTATCCTACCAAGTTACCCAAGAAGACATCACCACCGTCTTCGCCGAATACGGAACCGTTAAGCGAGTACATCTACCTACCGACAGAGAAACCAGTCGCCCCCGCGGCTTCGGTTTTGTAGAAATGTCCACAGATGCAGAAGAAGATGCAGCCATTAGTGCTCTCGACGGAGCAGAGTGGATGGGTCGCGACCTCAAAGTTAACAAAGCTAAGCCCCGCGAAGATGAAGGCGGCCGGGGTGGCGGCAACCGGGGCGGCGGCGGTCCTGGAAAATTTGCTCGCGGAGGAGGAGGCGGAGGAGGACGTTATTAATTTCCTCTTTAGTTTCTTCGGATAAAGATTTGAGATTGGAGAGTTGAAAGTGGCGATCGAGCTCACCTAGCTCGGAACCACTTCCGGCCGTTCCGAAAAACCTATGCTCTTCAAATTTCCATATCTACCGGATTAAATATACCAAAAAGCCAAGGGCCGAACCCTTGGCTTTTTGGTATGAGGGTTGACGGTATGAGCCGGAAACCAACTGGGCGAATCCGTTGCAGTACCGTCAGGTTCTAATCGTCAGGTTCGATGGTGCTGCTCAATCCGTGGTTATTGAGCGTTTCAGCGTAAAACTCAGCGTGTTCGAGAGCGCACACAATCACCAATCCCATCCCGTTAGTATGGGCTTCCATCATCACATTTACCGCCTGTGGCTGAGTCAGACTCGGTACCGTCGCCATCAAAGTCTGCACCACGTACTCCATAGGATTGAAATCATCATTGTGCAGCAGAACGCGGTAGCGCGGTGCAAGCTTGCGGACTGTGGAAGGCTTTTGAATAATTTCGACAGACACTAATCTATACCTCCTGACTTGTAAAATGTTAAAATTTGTCAACTATCTTGAGCCGGATTCCTCCGCTGTGCAAGAGTATGTCACTTTCAGCTATTTTATTGAAATCTGAAAATTCAGACAAGGCAGCCCCTAGGTCGATCGCGAGTTGTGAACGGCACCACCAAACCCAGAGGGGGTGTCCTGGGCCCTCCGCAACCACCTTCCTAGCGCCATAATATTAGAAAGGCGAGATCGGTTAAAAATAACAAACTACTACCTGTTGAGTCTCCAGAACTGAGGGAACCTTATATGAAACGCAAACCTAAATCCTACAACGACGACAGATTCAGCGGCGACCCATCCCGGGAAGATGAAGACTCCGGCTCATTTGGCGGACAGTCGCGGCGTCAACCTCAGTCCGGTAAACCCTCTTTCCTCAATTCTGCCACCCTAGGGATTTTAACAGCCGTCTTTATTCTGGGAATTGGGATTGGCATTGCCTTTAGCTCTACAGCTACAATTAGTCCTGAGAACGTAGCCTCCCGTGAATTTATCGATCGCAGCGCCCCGAACCCAGAACTTTGCGTGCAGTTTGGAGCAAGCGCGATGGTGACAGATATGCGCCTCTACGTCACCCTCAACCCCTTCAACGTCTACATCTCGCAGCCGAGTATGCGCCCCGGATGCGTCCTGCGAACCAATAACTGGGCAATTCTGGAACAAAGAAAACTCATCAGCCAAGACCAAGTGCGGGATTGCAAAAATCGCATGAACACCTTTGGGTTCACCGGCCCGCTGGAAGCTCAACCCGAAATTAACTGTATCTACCAAAACGACGGTGCTAAAAACCTGTTCCTCAACCAACCGGGTTCGATAGCTCCAACCACGGAAGGTCAAAATTTCTAAATCGCCGATATAGCGGTTTTCAGTTGAGTCAATTTCAGATATGGGGTAGGGACTTAGGCTTGGCTTAAGTCCCTACTTTACTTCAGAGAATGGAAAACTGCTCTAAGTAAATATAGAACGAAGAGGTTCGAGCGAAGAAGAAAGTCTTGCTTCTTCCTTCTTCCTTCTTCCCTCTTGCTTCTTCCTTCTTCCCTCTTCCTTCTTCCTTCTTCCTTCAAAAACTGAACTGGGGGAAATCTTCCGTTAACTGAACTTGCAAAATTTGACCGGGTTGAATCGTAGCAGGTTGAGGAGCAGCGACGTAAGTTGTAGCAACACCACCGGCTGCTCCAACCAACAAACCGATGCCGGAAAAGCCGCTCAGCAAGAACAAAGCTAAGCCACCAATACCAGTATTTCGCAACAAACTGCGATCGGAAGGCTGAGCTCGTCGGCCTCCCACGGGTTCCGAGCGAGCCACCAGAGGAATATTGCGACCGTTGAGACTAATAGCTTCGACCACAAATCGACTGCCGAGGTTGGTTGTTTCAAACCGACCGATGACTGGCGTATTAGCAGGTACGATCGTATTACCGCGACTGTCGAGAATTCCCCCTTGCAGCAGCAGCACTTCCTGTGGGCTGGGCTTCGCTTGCAGCCGCAAAGCCCGATCGCCGGGGTATAGCAAACTTAGCTCCGTGCCCGCCGGCAACAAGACATTCGCCCCAGCCGCAGCCTGCAAAGGAGGATTCGAGCGGCCGCGAGGAAGTGGTTCACCAAAAGTAAGCGTCCGCTGTTGGGGTGCAGCAGCAGCCGTTATTTGAGGGTCTAGGCGCGGTACTGCAGCCGCTTGTACCCCACGGCGTTCGTCAAGGCGAACATTGACTAAAGGCACTGTTATCGGTCGGATTTGGTCATTTGGAGTTGGCGGCTGCGAAGAATTTGTAGCGGGATTCAGGGAAGTAGGAGATTCAGGTCGATCGACCTCTGTGGCAGCAGTTGAGTTGGAATCTGTCGGCGGCTGGTTTTGCGGTACTTGTATTGCAGGCTGGGGTTGAGTTTCGGGAGTTTCCATACTCGCAGTCGGTTCGATCGAAGGGCGTAACACCCAGCGATTTTCTACCCCTATTCTTTGGAATTGAACTTTCCCCCCGCTAAAACCGACTCCGGGAGCCAAATTGACCAGAATTCTCGCCCTTCCCGGTTGAACTTGACTAACCCCCACAGAACGCACTGTGCCTTCTGGGTATAGCTGAGTTGCATCTACTCCGATGTCCGTATTGGGCAAATCCACAGCAATCTGACTGGGATTTAGTAGAGAATACTGGGGCGTCATTCCCTCTGGAAGAGTAATTTCTAGCTGATTTGTCGCCGGATCGAATTTCCAACTTGTGAGTGTAGAAGCATTTGCTGGTTCCAGTGTTGCCGGCACCGTCGCAACTGCGGCGACGACTGCTAGACTCAGACTCAGTGACTCGATCGCAAACAATCCCGCTGGTAGAGAATTAACAGTCAATTTTTGTAAGTCTTCCCCAAATCTGGTGAGTAATTTTTTATATGGCATGGTGGCTGGGTGAAGTTTTTGATCGGAAATAGATTATGGATGGGAAAATTTTGCCTTCGGATGACGCTGAAAGTTTAGCATTATGGCGATATGAAAAATTTAACTAAATGGAAATTATTGCGATCGCGCTTCGTTCTTAACAACAAGTGGTGTCAGGTTAGACAAGATGAAATAGAATTGCCAAGCGGACAAATTATAGACGACTTTTTTGTTAATGTCCGACCCCATATCGCCCTCGTATTTGCCACGACAGAGCAGCAAGAACTTGTATTAGTGCGCCAATACAGGCACGGAGTAGGCGAAATTTTGCTGGAACTGCCTGCTGGATCTTTCAACCCTGCTGAAGAGAGCGGGAAATCGGCAGCAGCCAGAGAACTTGCCGAAGAAACGGGATATGTTGCTGAAGAATTTTTGGAACTAGCAACCTTATATGATAACCCTGTAAAAGACACCAATTCTATCTACCTATACTTTGCTAAAAATGTCAAGCTTGCCACCAAAACACAATTAGATATTACAGAAGATATTGAAGTAGTTTTAGTCCCCTTGGCTGAAGTTTTGGGGAAAATAAAAAACCGAGAAATTTGTGTAGCAGGAAGCATCGCAGCTATTTTTTTAGGACTAGACTTTTTGAATAAACAGCGGTAAGGTGCTGTGTGAATGAAGCCTTACACGCTGTTTACGGCGCTTTGGTATTAAGGAGAAAGACTCAGAAAATCCACAGCAGTCAAAGAATTATTAGCCCCAAAAACCTGAGCCAAAACCTGACCAGTCTCCGCAACTTGCAGCAGTGTGGCATTCGCCGTAAAGTTAATTTGCAAAGCCTCAAAACTCAAGCCACCAGCCAGGACAAACTTATCAGTTCCTACATCAAAATTGAGCACAGTATCCATACCGCTATTAGCGCTTAACACAAACTGATCATTCCCATTACCCCCAATCAAAGTATCATCTCCCCCATCACCAAACAGCCAGTCATCCCCAACACCCCCATTGAGAATATCGCTATCTTTCCCTCCGTAAATAGTGTCCTTACCATCATCACCGTTGAGAGTATCTTGACCTTCATTGCCGTATAACAGGTCATCGCCACTACCACCGTTAATACAGTCTTGCTGACCGTCTTCACCCACAGCGCCTCGCAGATTTTCCCCGCGATCGCCACTAATGGTATCGTTACCCTGATCGCCGCACAA
>NZ_JAUBRO010000051.1:0-45849 GCF_036701945.1 Microcoleus sp. MON1_C1
TCAGTTGACGTGCCATAACTTATCACCTCTAAACAGTATCTTTATTCTATGCAACTTCATGTAAAATTGGTATAACTGCTCAATAACTACTGGTAGAGGGACTCCTCCTCAATCAGGTTATCAACAACAGCGCACCTCCGCAGACCAGGAGCGATTACAACACCGCTTTGATGAAATTTTTGGGTTACGCTACCCAGATGACTATGGTTTAAACTTGGCTATGCAGCAATTCTGTGCCAACAAGAAAAAAGTGCTGCGAGTTCTCGATGCGCCTCAACTACCTCTTCATACTAACTGCGACGTAAGTGATATTCGAGAGTATGTCACCAGGCGGAAGATTAGTGGCGGTACTCGCCATGAATTTGGGCATCTGGTAAGGGATACCTTTACAGGTTTGAAAAAAACTTGTAGAAAGTTAGGTTTTTGATTTTGGAAGTATTTACTCTCCCGCTTCAAGGGTAATGAAAGCGTACCTTATCTACCAGATGTGATTAGAACGCTCGCTCCAGCACCCACTTAAAAGAGTCCAGAATTGTGAGGTGCAACGGCTGCCGGAATCACGCAAGAATAAGTTACCTATTTGAGGCAATTGAGCCTCTCCTGGTAAACGTGTTCAAGCTATTGATGTGGTAAGTTATTTCTGCGGGACTCTTGAATATATTAACAAGTTTTTAGCTATCCAGAGACAGGCTTTTAGTCTGGCCAGGGTTAGATGAGCTTTGAATCCTTATCAGCCGTTTTTGAGCAGTTACCCCAATAGTTCGGATTGACTGCACGCCCGATATCCGTGCAGTGATGTTGGTGGGATGTGTGGAATCGGCAGGTGGGACAGTTGGAAAGCATAATGGTAAAGTCGGCACCATTGTCTATTCTAGGAGTTGGACTATCGCGATCGCCTCCAAGCCCGCTGTAGCAACGCAGCAATCCGCTATGCCACTCTCGTACACCTTGGCTTATTGTCCAATAGTACAGGCTCAAGCTGATGAAGAGGTGCGGTATGCTTGACTAACTGTGAGTAAATTAGGGTGCTATTCTACTTTGGTCGTTCCCAATTCCCCACCAACAAAGAGAACAATGGCTGCTTTCGGCTTGTCACTAAGATTCAAGTTTGCCAAAAGCTGCTTATGGATACCACAGGTGTTAGTTAGCTGTAGCAGATTAGTGTTGCAGGTAGCTACAGCTATGCCTACCAATAGTGCAACGTTATGCAGGCAATCCTAACCCCTTCAAAATCATGGGCAATAACTTACTGCACGCCTCTACAATGCTGGCAGTCTGGGGCAAACTGCTCAATGTTGCCTCAAACATCTTCCTCGCTTTTCGTGTCAGCCCTTCCTTTTTAGCAGGTTCCTCTGTTTGCTTAGCTTCTGCTAAAGCTTGCACCTGCTCTAATAAATCCGTTTTGTCAGGCTCTGATAAATCGGAATCATTTTCGATGACTTGTTGGAGTTGTGTCAGCAGTTCTTTGATGTTGGGTTCATTGGTTTCCGAGGAATCGGGCAATTGATTGAGAGTGTTGGTCACATTGCCACTAATCGTGCCCAAATTAACGACTCCATCACCACCAACTAACCCGCTGATGTCGCCAATGTTGCCACCGCCTGAACGAATGTTGATTCCCTTATTCTGAGCCACAATTAATTCTCCTTTAATGATTTGAATTGTTTCTGCTTGAATCTTAGAGTGATGCGTACCTGTTTCAATAAACTGCTCAATCGTATCCTTAAGTGTACGAATTTCAGCGTCTCGTTCGGCTAGTTGTAGTTGAAGGGCGATCGGCAATTCCTTCTTGATTCGAGCGTAATCTGTAAAATACTCGTGGCTTAACTCAGATTTGTCGGCTCCTGGTGCTGTTGTAAACCGGAGATTCAAGCCATTGTTGCCCCGCCGTTCGATCGCCACAAACCGTAGCTCTTGCTCTGGGTGGTTGGTTGATAAGTTTTTAAGTGCAATGGAGATAGCGCGGGGGTCAATATCCTGACTGTGGTACAAATCTAGAGTATCCACGTAAGGTTTAATGAAATCTGCAAACTCTCCCTCAGCAAAGGTTTCTCCCCAATTATCCGGTTTTCGCAATCGGTTGGGATTATCTTTGGTTTCCAGGCGCATGAATACATAGTCGCATTGCACGTCCTCTAGCTTGGTGCTACCTGTAATCCCCCAATCTTCGATACAAGCTCCCGTGACAATTGCTCCCGTCATATCTGTACCATCGAGTTGGGCTTGCTTCAGGATGGCTCGGGACAAATCAGCATTCCGTAAATTAGCGTTGTTGAGGTTTGTTCCAATAAAACTGGCATCTTGCAGGTTTGCACCTGGCATATTTGCATCTTGCAGGTTCACCCCTTCCAAATTCAAGCCATCAAAGTTTTGAGACTGTCCGTTGAGCGTGACAACGAGTTGCCGAATGTGGGAATTGGCGAGGTAGGTATTGTCCAGACGAGCATAATCAAGCGCTTTAACTTGATAGAAGCGAGTACGAGTAAGATTAGCCTCTCGTAAATCGCAAAACTTAAGCGTTGCACCAGTAAAGTCTACATCAGTTAAGTTAGCTCCTCTAAAAAGATTGTTTCCTTGGGCTGCTATTGCTATGGCAATCTGAAGCATCCATCTAAATTTCTGATCGCCCTTAAGTGCCTTCCAACTTAGATAGCCCGTCAACATAACAGCAACCAGGACTATAGGCATTGCCATGACTATAAACATGGCCTTGAGTGTCCGCAGAGTTGCGATAGCCATAAGGAGCGTTGGGATAAACACACTGGCTGATGCAACAGGAATTGATTCAATTAGAACTGCTGCTAGAGTTATTGATAGCCCTGTCATGGCAAGACCCAAAGCAACCAGGACCATGGAGCCAGCACCAGTGAAAAAAGAAGTGCCAATATCGATACCCGTTTTACTTGTAGGAAGAAAGGTTGATAGGAGCAGAAATGGCGTTAACGATGCTATACCTACAATAATTCCGAGTGGAAAACCTCTCTGTGAAATAATTAATAGCGATACTGATAAGCACAGTAAAACTGAATATCCCTGAATACTTTGAGAGAATCCTACTAAAGCAATAGAAAATAAGCCACCAGAACCCAGGATAGATCCTGACAATATGGCAAATATTATTACAGTCAATAGTAAAAAAGCTTGCCAGCGGAAATGAATTTCAAATATTTTGTACTTGAAATTAGACTTTGATAAAGTGTAGTAGTTACAATTGCTTGTATTAGCAATTTCACTATTACACTTTTTGTAATCTGTTTGTTTGCAGAATTTTTTTGAAATCAATTCTTTTCAATGATCTATAATTTTAATGGGTAATATTTTTTTTGCCACAAACTTGTTCGCTACAAATCTGTAGGCAATTGGGTAAATTACTACCATTGCAAATAGCTGCACATACTGCTTCACAATTATTGTCTGGTGATTGGGCTTTTAAGTTTGAAAACGAAATTATATTTTCTATTTTAATCCCTTCTGAGGTAGTGGAAGAATCTTCTACCTCCACGCTAAAATCCCTAGGGAAAGCACCGATTGAATGTGATTGATTTTCGCTATAATTATCGCATAAATTATCGCATAAGTTTTTCTTAATTGCTTCGAGTTTTATCAGGGACTCAATCCATTCTTTTACTAAATTTTTTTTGGTGAAAAGATAAATTATTCCATCGTGGAAACAGAACTTTTTGAATCATGGTATCACCTTATCTCTTTAGAGTGAAGAAGGAATAGAAACAAAGCACTTTAGTAGGTAGTCGAGAATCTCAGTAATACAAGGGAAACATTTGATTCAGGTAATTTTCATTAGCATCCCGGACATAATCCAACCGAAACCGCCGAGAGCAATTGACGAATCGCAAGCTGTTCTTGAGAATTCCTAAATCGCACTACCTCATCAAACGCAACCTGAGCCATCGCATCATCGTGATTCAACGAATGTCTGGTAAAACTCCAACATACCTTCAAATTTGACCGCATCTACTCACTTACGGGAGTATGGTTGCGACATCCGGACGATTTTAGAATTGCTGAGACACCAAAACCTACAGACAACGATGGTTTACACTTGGGAAAGATTATTCAGCAGGGTTGATGGATGCGTTCGCCACAACTCAACCAATCCTTAAAATCTCTAACTTGCCTTGTTTTCAGCTAATCAACAGCCACCATGACCGAATCGATCGCCCACCAACTCCAACAAGCTTCAGAAGGTTTGGTCTTCCTCAGCGAAACCGACGCCCCTTTCGAGATCATTAGCTGGCAGACACAGGGAGAACTCACTCCGGCGAAACTTCTGCAACTCACCGAACATTCACCCGATGCTCCCGTAGAACTGGGGACGGTTGATGATTTCTTTGCGATCGCCACCCAAGAAGAAGATTGGCACGATGAAGAAGAACGGGAAACAGTAAAGCGGTTTCAAAACTTAGTAAGCGTGTTGGAGCAGAACCTATCGCAGTTGCAAGTTTACCGAGTGGGCAACACCAACATCGATGCGTACATCGTCGGGGTGACTCCCGGTGGTGGTGAATGGGCGGGCCTGTCTACTAAACTGGTGGAGACTTGATTGCAACAGGCATGGCGAGCTATGAATGTTTGTTAATCATTTCGTTACATAGCAAGCATAATTAGAGTCAGGAAAGGTTGTAATATAAGAACGGTCGGCAAAGTAATTAGTTGGTTTTTTTCTATTTACTTTTTTGTTATGCTAGGAACCTTTTTATACCTCTGTTACACAGAGAGCAAGCGATACCAGCTAGGTGCTATAGTTTCCTCTATATTTAAAGGAAGCAGGGCTGAAACACACGCCGGGGCGCAGCACGATATCGACCCACAGTTTGAGACATACGGCGGGAACGCTGGCGCTGCGAGCTGGGGCAAAACTGCGGCAAGTGCAGGACTTGTTGGGGCATAAAGACCCCAGGACGACCTCTATTTATTCTCACGTAGCGCAGCGGTGGGCAAATAATCCGGCTCTGAAATTAGGGATTACAATTGGGCAGTAAACGACCGGAGCTACTTTTGCCCTGTTTTTCCCACTTTACTCCCAGTTACCTAATGAATCGAAAAAACCCTGAAATAGGCGAGCAAATTGCCCAACGTATAGCCAGCTTGCCCAGCGATGACCTCCTAAAGCAAGCTCAGACACCAGCTCAGATAGAGGAATGGTACAAAGCCAGAAAAATCCAGCTTCTTCTGGCTGAGTGTTGGAGAGCAAAGTGGCTCGTTAAGAACTATTATCCAATTGAAGAAGTGCTATATCTTTAGGAAAATGCCAAAAAAGCCAAGATCGGATTTCAAAGTTTTAAAAGTTCTAAACCCGAATCCACTACATTTTAACAGTTTTAACTTATTATTAATTCCCTCAACATTTGAGATTTGATGCCAGCACAAATGAAGCGAGCGCCCACTCCCGCAGATCCGGTCAATGAAGCGCTCGCCTACCCATCCACTATGTCAACAATCAAGCGAGCACAATCCATCGAACTCACGTTAAATTATATTTAATTGGTAGGATTGAAACAGTAAAATTACTGAGGCAAAACTAAGAGAAATCAATTAGGATTATAAAAATTATCAACTTTCTGCTAACAACCAGGAAAAAGCCATGTTTATTATTGCCGGTTATGAATACTTAGAAAAAATTCACGATAGTTTAATAACCCTAGTTTATAGAGCGCGAAGAATTCGAGATGGTCAACCTGTTGTTATTAAACTTCTTAAAAAGGCATATCCTTCCAGTCAAGACATTTATGTATTTAAACATCAATATGAATTGCTGAAAGACTTAGATTCAGAAGGCCTTATAAAAGCTTATAGCATAGAGAAATCTAACAACTATATAGCTATAGTTTTAGAAGATTTTGGCGGTAATTCACTGAAAATTTTTTTTCAAACTGGTAAATTTATAGATTTATCTGTATTTTTGCAAATATCAATTGGATTAACTAAAGCTTTAGAAGAAGTACATAAAAGAAATATTATACACAAAGATATCAAGCCCGATAACATCCTTATTAACGAGGGAACCTTAAAAATAAAGATCGCAGACTTTTCAATTGCATCACTTCTGATGCAAGAAAAATATCTAGCCAGCAATCCCGATCGATTAGAAGGAACTTTGGCTTATATGTCTCCAGAGCAAACTGGTAGGATGAATCGCGCGATTGATTATCGTACTGACTTTTATTCTTTGGGTGTCACATTTTATGAAATGCTGACTAGACAGTTGCCATTTCAAACTACAGATGCGATGGAACTCGTTCACAGCCATATTGCCAAAATACCTGCTTTACCGCATGAACTAGATCCAACTATCCCGAAAGTAGTATCTGATATCGTGATGAAATTATTAGCCAAAACTGCTGAGGATAGATATCAAAGTGCTTATGGAATTAAGGCAGATTTGGAAGCGTGTTTAACTCAACTAGAAACCAATGGAAGAATTAAAGATTTCATTCTCGGTCAGCATGATATTTTTGCTAAATTTCAAATACCCCAAAAGCTTTATGGCCGCGCTCTAGAAGTTGCTACCCTAAACGCTGCATTTGAAAGAATCAGTCAAGGTACGAGTGAGATGATACTTGTTTCCGGTTATTCAGGAATCGGCAAGACAGCCTTGATTAATGAGATTGATAGACAAATTGTGCGGCGAAAGGGTTATTTTACTTCTGGAAAATGCGATCAATTTAAACGCGGTATTCCTTATGCTGCAGTAATTCAAGCTTTTCAGACCATGATTCGACAGCTATTAACTGAAAGTAAAGAAAAAGTCGAAACTTGGAAAAATAAGTTATTAAAAGCTTTGGGTACAAATGGCAGAGTTATTATTGAAGTCATTCCTGAAGTAGAATTAATTATTGGGCAGCAACCACCTGTTCCTCAATTAGAATCTGGAGAATCACAAAATCGATTTTATTTAGTATTTCAAAAGTTTGTGGGTGTTTTCACCAGTAAAAAACATCCTTTAGTTCTTTTCATAGACGATTTACAGTGGGTTGATTCTGCCTCATTAAAATTACTCCAGCTACTAATGATGTCATTAGATAGTCAATACTTTTTATTAATTGGAGCTTACCGAGATAACGAGGTAAACGAAACTCATTCATTGACGTTGCTTTTGAATGAACTTCAAAAAGCGGGAGTTAAAGTAAATCAGATCGATATACAACCTTTAAATACTGTTCAAGTTAATGAATTAATTGCAGACACGCTTCACTGCGAATTAGAAAGAGCCTTACCTTTAGCAGAAATAGTCTTTAACAAAACGGCGGGCAATCCCTTTTTTGTAACTCAAATACTTAAAACATTCTACCAAGATAACCTACTTTCATTCGCTCTAAATGCTGGTAAATGGCAGTGGGATATTCAGCGAATTAAACAAGTTAAAATGACAGAAAATGTTGTTGAGCTAATGGTTAAAAAAATTGAAAAGCTTCCTGTTTTTACGCAAAATGTTTTAAAAGTAGCAGCTTGTATTGGTAATACATTTACATTAAACGATCTAGCAATAGTCAATGAAAAATCTTTATCATCTACCGCAACAGAGCTTTGGCAAGCACTTCAAGAAGATTTAATTTTCCCTTTGAGCGGTGCTTATAAAATTCCTTTAGCTAATGATTTAAATACAACCTTAACATTAGTTGATGAGTCCGAAAATCAAAGTAATTTATCTCTAAATATTGAGTATAAATTTTTGCACGATCGCGTTCAACAAGCCGCTTATTCTTTGATTCCAGCACAGCAAAAAAAAGAACTTCATTTAAAAGTAGGTCAACTATTGCTAAAGAATACTCAAACAACAGAAATAGAAGATAAAGTTTTTGATATTGTTAATCACTTAAATATCGCTACAGATTTAATTCAAAGTGAAAAATTTAAACAAGAGCTAGCTGAGTTAAATCTGTTATCTGCGCGGAAAGCAAAGGCAGCAGCAGCTTATGAACTCGCGCAGAGATACTTAAATTTCGGACTAGAATTACTTGCTGAAGATAGCTGGCATAGTAATTATGAATTAACTTTTTCTCTGCATATAGAAGCAGTAGAAGTAGAATATTTAAATGGTAACTTTGAAAAATCAACTTCCCTTGGTGATTTTATTTTAAAACAAGCTACTTCGCTTTTAGAAAAAGTAAAAACATACGAAATAAAAATTCAATTTTATATTTCTCTCAATCAGATGCAAGCAGCACTTGACACATCGTTGTTAGTGCTGGAAATGCTAGGAGAACCTTTAGTTGAAAAATTGCCTGAAGAATTAGATATTGGTAATTTAAGCAATTTACCAGAAATGACTGACCCTGATAAACTTGCAGCTATGCGAATATTAGTTAAAGCGATAACTCCTGCCTTTGTAATGAATCCAGCACTTTTAGCACCGATCGTGTTTACGATGGTCAATATTTGTATTAGATATGGAAATTCAGCACTATCTGCTGTCGCTTATAGTTTTCATGGCTTTCTCCTTTGTATTTCAATAGATAATATTGAAAGTGGGTATCAGTTCGGTCAACTAGGAATAAATTTACTAGAAAAATTGAATGCAAAAGAAGTTAAAGCGAAAGTATATTCAGTATTTTATTATCATATTAAAATTTGGGTAAGCCATGTGAGGGAAACCATAGAACCTTTACAAGAGGTTGTTCAATATGGTTTAGAAAGTGGCGATTTAGAGTATGCTGGTTACGCGGCTATTTACACTTCAGTTTATTCTTTTTTTGTAGGCGAGTATCTAAATGAAGTCTGTGCTAAACAAACTATTTACACAAACTTATTAGTTAATTTTAAACAAAATTACTTGAGCGTTTTTATTACAATTTGGCGACAATTAGTTTTGAAACTTTTAAATAAGACCGACAATGAATGTAGAGCGCTCGGTAATTTATTCGATGAAGAAGTAATGCTAGCTAGTTTTATTGAATCGAATAATGGTGCATTACTTTTTGCTACGTATCTTTCCAAATCAATATTTTTATATTTACTTCAAAATTACGCAGAAGCAGTTAGTTATGCAAAGCTAGCCGAGCAATATTCTGGTTATTTGGCCAGTCTATTACATACAAGCGAACAAAATTTTTACTATTCTATGATTCTACTTGCACAATGTTCAACGATAGGAGAAATTGAGCGAGAGATAGACCTACAACAAGTGGAATTAAACCAAATAAAATTAAAAAAATGGTCGTTATATGCTCCGATGAATTACGAACACAAATATTATTTAGTAGAAGCAGAAAAAGCTAAAATTTTAGGGAATATATTGCCAGCAATGGAATATTACGATCTGGCAATTCAAGGAGCAAAAGAACAAGGCTATATTCACGAAGAAGCACTAGCGAATGAAAGAGCAGCAGAATTTTATCGCAGTCTTGGAAGAGAAAAAATAGCTCAAATATATTTAGTAGAATCATACTCTTGCTATGTTCGTTGGGGAGCAATAGCAAAAGTAAAAGATTTGGAATCAAAATATCCGCAATTACTATCTTTAACCTCTAATGAAACTTCTAGGCGAGAACTAACTGTTACGACAAGTTCTTCAAGCGTAGGAACTAAAGCCGATGTTTTAGACTTAGCAACTATTATCAAAGCATCGCAAGCTCTTGCTGGCGAAATTGTACTTGATAAGTTTTTGGATAAATTACTAAAAGTTTTAATGGAAAATGCTGGCGCTCAAACTAGCTGCCTTGTTTTAGAAACCGATGGTAATTTAACGCTCAAAGCGACTGGTAGTGTAGAACAAGACAAAATAACTTTGTGGCCATCGACATCTATAGATACTAGCCAAAATTTACCCGTTTCTTTAATAAATTACGTAGCCAGAACTAAAGAGAATATTGTTTTAAATAATGCCGCAAAAGAGGGAATATTTGTCAAAGATTCGTATATCATTAAAGCTAAAGTTAAATCCATTTTATGTGTTCCAGTTATTAATCAAAATAAACTCATTGGCATAATTTATTTAGAGAATAATTTAACTGTTGGGGCATTTACACCTGCTCGTTTAGAAATCCTTAAAATCCTTTCGACGCAAATAGTTATTTCTTTAGAGAATGCTTTGCTTTATAAAAATTTAGAAGAATACAGCCGCACGCTAGAAGAAAAGGTGGAAGAACGCACATTTGAACTAAGCGAAAAAAATGATAAATTAAAAGGTCAAGCAATTAAATTACAAAAAGCTTTGGATGAACTAAAGCAAGCTCAAGCACAGCTTATCCAAACTGAAAAAATGTCTAGTTTGGGACAATTAGTTGCTGGTGTTGCTCACGAAATAAATAATCCAGTCAACTTTATTTATGGTAATTTAAACCACGCTAAGGAATATAGCGAACACTTATTACATTTAATTGATCTCTACAAACACAGCAATCATAGTCCTAAGCCGGAGATTCAAGATTATATCGAAGAAATCGATTTTGAATACTTACAGGAAGATTTACCTAAGATAATTTCTTCAATGCAAATGGGAGCAACCCGTATTCGCGAAATCGTTTTGTCACTCAGAAATTTTTCCCGTTTAGATGAAGCAGATATGAAATCCGTAGATATACATGAGGGTATTGAAAGTACGCTGCTAATTTTGCAAAACCGTTTGAATAAAAAGGCTGCTCATTCAGCAATTCAGGTAATTAAAAAGTATGGAAAACTGCCATTAGTAGAGTGTTACCCAGGTCAATTAAATCAAGTATTTATGAACATTCTTACTAATGCGATCGATGCGTTAGAAGATCGCCATCGGCCACAAACACAAATTAAGAAAAACTCTAGTACGATTATTATCGTGACTGAAGTAATAGATTGCGATTGGATAAGAATACGGATTGCTGACAATGGAACTGGCGTAACAGAAGAAGTGCGTACTAAACTATTTGACCCATTCTTCACAACCAAACCCGTTGGTTCTGGAACGGGTTTGGGGTTGTCTATTAGTTATCAAATTGTGGTTGAAAAACATGGCGGACAACTGAACTGCGTTTCAGCACTAGGTCAAGGTGCGGAGTTCATAATTGAGATTCCCGTAAATCAGCAAAATCGCCAAAACTCAAGCTCCCTAGTGTAGATTTTATTTGGTTGATTCTGAAGGTAGTAAATAATTTAGGATCGGTCCTAAATTTGTGATTTTTTTTCAATTTGGAGTAACCTATATTTAGTAGCACCGATCCCAAAAATAGCGGACAGAAGAGTAAGCTTTAAACTTAGCTCGAACCTGTCAAGCTTTTCGCTAAACACAAAGGCTTTTAGTTGAGCATTGCAGAGAGAGTGAAAGTTCTAGATAATCCCTTACAATCAGTCACTTAGTATAATTACTTAGAGGAAGCATCAAATGTCCGATCATTTGAAAGGTGGAGCTATTCATCAACTGTTTGAATCTCAAGTGGAGCGTACACCGGATGCTGTGGCGGTGGTTTTTGAAGGACAACAATTAACTTACCGAGAGCTGAATGTAAAAGCGAATCAGTTGGCGCATTACCTGCGATCAATCGGAGTAAGGCCAGAAGTGTTAGTAGGCATCTGCGTCGAACGTTCCTTTGACATGATTGTGGGAATCTTGGGAATTCTCAAAGCCGGTGGTGCTTATGTTCCTCTCGACCCAACCTATCCACACGAGCGCTTGGCCTTCATGTTAGAAGACTCCTCAGTGCCAGTGCTGCTGACTCAGGCGCGGTTGGTGAAATCTCTTCCCAAACATCAAGCACGTATCGTTTGCCTAGATACAGATTGGGAAATTATTGAGCGACAGAGCGAGGCAAATTTAATCAGTGAGGTGAAGCTCGATAACCTTGCTTATGTCATTTACACCTCGGGCTCTACTGGTAAGCCCAAGGGAGTGGCTATCGAGCATCGCAATGCAGTTGCTCTGTTGGATTGGGCAAAACAAGTCTTTAATCCAGACGATCTTGCTGGAGTTTTGGCTTCAACCTCTATTTGCTTTGATCTGTCAGTCTTCGAGCTGTTTGTTCCCCTAAGCTGGGGTGGCAAAGTCATTCTGGCAGAGAACGCATTGCATTTGCCCGCATTGTCCGCCGCTCTAGATGTCACTCTGATCAATACAGTTCCCTCTGCGATCGCTGAGTTATTGAGAATGGACGGCATACCTTCTTCTGTCCGCACCGTCAACCTGGCGGGTGAACCCCTTCCCAATAAACTCGTACAGCAGGTGTATGAACACAACACAGTGCAAAAGGTCTTCAACCTTTATGGTCCTTCCGAAGACACCACCTATTCCACATATACTTTAGTGAAAAAAGGGGGTAACGAGCCACCCCCCATCGGTCGGCCCATTGCCAACACGCAGGTCTATATTCTAGATGCCCAAAAACAGCTTGTCCCGATCGGTGTTCCCGGAGAGCTATACATTGGCGGTGCTGGTTTAGCACGGGGCTACCTCAACCGACCCGAACTAACTGCCGATCGCTTTATTCCCAACCCCTTTAGCAACGAATCAGGTTCTCGCCTCTATAAAACTGGTGACTTAGCCCGTTACTTACCTGACGGCAATATCGAATTTTTGGGTCGCATCGACCACCAAGTGAAAATTCGCGGCTTCCGCATCGAATTAGGAGAAATTGAAGCATCACTGCAACAACATCCTGATGTGCGACAAGCCGTTGCGATCGCACGCGAAGACGTACCGGGTGACAAGCGTTTAGTCGCCTACATCGTCTCTAATCTCATACCGGAACGGATACCTTATCAAAGTCCTTGCTTGGTTGGATTTGATGGGAATCGTACTATAGAAGTAACCACCGAAGACATTTCAATGGGTGGTATTAGCTTAGTAGGAATGACAGAAATTTTAGAGCGAGCTAGTCGCGTCCGCTTGCACATACAGCTACCAGAAAATGCTCAATTTTTGTGGGTAGAAGGTAAAGTAGTATGGCAAGAAGAACAGCGAACTGGGATTCAGTTTGAGCTAAAGCCAACACAGCAAATTATCATCCAACAAAGCTTAGATTATCTCCTAGAAAAACAGAAATTTTGAAAGTTTTGCAACGCAGCGTTACCCGTACCCTCCGTAACTTTTTAAAACAGAAGTTGCCCGAATATATGGTGCCTTCTCACTTTGTTATCCTGAAAGAATTGCCGCTAACTCCCAACGGCAAACTGGATCGTCAAGCGCTACCGTCACCTAGACAAATCACAAATGAACTGTCAAATAGCAATATTGAAACTGTAACCGATATTGTCTATAACTCAGATGTTTTGGAACTGGAACGAGAGTTTGAGTTAATGCGTTTTGTTCCTCCTCGCACTCCGATTGAAGAAGTGCTGGTAAGAATTTGGGCGGAAATTTTAGGATTAGAGCGAGTTGGGATTCATGACAATTTTTTGGAATGCGGAGGACACTCCTTACTAGCTGCTCAAGTTATCTCTCGCATCCGAAATACGCTTGAAATAGAATTGTCTCTGCGTTCTTTGTTTGAAGCACCCACAATAGCCGAATTAGCCCAGCAAATAGAAACAGAACTTCAAACAAACTCAAGGTTACAACTTTCTCCAATCGAAGTGATTTCTCGCAACCAGAATTTGCCTCTCTCTTTTGGCGAGGAACAGATGTGGTTTTTGGCACAAGTGGAACCGGGTAATCCTTTTTATAACGAACACTTTACGATTTACTTACCTGGTTCCCTCAACCAGTTAGCGTTAGAACAAAGTTTCAACCAAATTATCGATCGCCACGAAATTCTACGAACCAACTTTTCTGTCGTCGATGGTCAACCAATTCGGATCGTTCAGCCTACTTGCTATTTATCCCTACCATTAATTAACCTTCAAGAAATAGGGTCAGAGAGCGATCGCGAAACAGAAGTTTTGCGGTTGGTAAGAGAAAAAGCACGGCAATCTTTTAATCTCACCTCTGATTTGTTGCTAAGAACTACTCTAATTCAACTCAGCGATACAGATTACAGACTATACATAACCGTACATCACATTATTTTAGATGCGGTTTCTATATACAGCGTACTATTTCCCGAACTGGTAGCACTCTACGAAGCTATTTGCAATCGCAAACCCTCCTCTCTACCAGAATTACCAATTCAATATGCCGACTTTGCCTACTGGCAGCAGCAACAATTACAAGTAGAATTACTGAAGCCACAGCTAGCTTACTGGAAACAGCAATTAGCAGATTTGCCCCCGCTACATTTGCCCACCGATAATCCACGACCGCCAGTTCAAAGGTTTCGAGGTGCAATGCAAACTCTGGCACTCTCGAAGGGTTTAACTGAGGCTTTGAAAGCTTTTTACCTTCAGGAAAATGTCACTTTATTTATGACATTAATGGCGGCATTCAAAATTTTGCTTTACCGCTATTCAGGACAAGAAGATATTCCCGTCGCCACTGTTATTGGTGGGCGAAATCGATCGGAGATTGAAAGATTGATTGGGTACTTTCTTAATACGCTGATTCTGCGTACTGACCTTTCTGGTTTTCCCAGTTTCCGAGAGTTACTTTCCAGGGAACGAGAAGTAGCTTTAGGAGCTTATACTTACCAAGACTTGCCATTTGAAAAACTGGTGGAAGAACTTCAACCAGAAAGAAAGTTGGGTCAAAACCCGTTATTTCAGGTGATGTTTATTTTAGAACCGCCGCTCGTAACTTTGGATTCTAAGGATTGGCAAGTCAGCCAGATGGACATTCATATCGGTACATCGAAGTGTGATTTGTTTCTCCAACTAGAAGAAAAAACGGAAGGAATTATCGGGCGTTTTGAGTACGATACAGACTTATTTGATGCTGCTACTATTTCCCGGATGGTTGGACATTTTATCACTTTGTTGGAAAGTATTGTTGCCAACCCAGACCAGTCCATCTTGAAGTTGTCTTTGTTAACAATTAGCGAACGGCAACAGTTAATAAATTACAATGCTACGGAGGCCAATTATTCGTCAGATAAGTGCATTCACCAGTTATTTGAAGATCGAGTAGAGCAAAATCCCGATGCGGTAGCAGTAATATTTGAAGGGCAACAACTCACCTATCAGGAGTTGAATCAAAGGGCAAATCAATTAGCGCATCATTTACGATCGCTAGGAGTTGTACGAGATGCAGTAGTTGGTATCTGTGTAGAACGATCGCTGGAAATGGCGATCGGACTTTTGGGTATCCTAAAAGCAGGTGCGGCTTACTTACCTCTTGACCCGGCTTATCCGCAAGAACGGATAGCTTATATGCTGGAAAATGCCGGAGTTCCAGTAGTGCTAACTCAGGCAAGTTTATTGCCGCCACTGTTAGAGTATGGGATACCAGCGATCTGTTTAGATCGGGGCTGGAAATCGATCGCCCAACGCCCGCAAGATAACCCCACGACAGCCGTATTACCCGACCATTTAGCTTACGTTATCTATACATCAGGTTCTACAGGCAAACCTAAAGGGGTGGCAATGAGTCACCGTCCCCTGGTGAATCTGATCGATTGGCAATTACAAAATTTCGCTTTTCCTGCTACTAAAACCCTCCAATTTGCCCCCATCAGTTTCGATGTTTCTTTTCAGGAGTGTTTTTCCAGTTGGTGTTCTGGCGGCACTTTGGTGTTAATTTCAGACATTATTCGCAAAGATGCAGTCGCTTTATTGCAGCTTCTCCAAGATGAAGCGATCGAACGTTTGTTCCTTCCTTTTATTGCGCTTCAGCATCTAGCTGAGGTTGCTGAAGAAGGAGGAACCGTACCTAATACGTTGCGAGAAATTATTACTGCTGGCGAACAGTTACAAATTAGTCGAGCGATCGTCAATTGGTTTAGTCAGCTAAAAGATGGCACTTTGCACAATCAATATGGCCCTTCCGAAAGTCATGTCGTAACGGCATTTACTCTTACTGGTTCACCTGAAAATTGGCCTAAATTGCCCTCGATCGGTCGTCCTATTGCCAACGCCCAAATCCACATCCTCGATTCGCAATTACAACCAGTACCTATTGGTATTCCTGGAGAACTTTACATCGGCGGTGTTAGTTTAGCCAATGGTTATATCAACCGACCAGATTTAACATCCCAACGGTTTATTAAAAACCCATTCTTAAATAGTGATGAGTTCTTAGTTTTTAGTTCTGAATTAAAAGAAAACTCAAGACTCAAAACTCAAAACTCAAAACTGTACAAAACCAGCGATCTTGCCCGCTATTTACCAGATGGTAACATCGAGTATATGGGTCGAATTGACGACCAAGTAAAAATTCGCGGTTTTCGGATTGAGTTAGGAGAGATCGAAACTGCTTTGGTACAACACCCAAACGTAGCAGAAGCTGTTGTGATAGTTAGGGAAGATATACCAGGCGACAAGCGTTTAGTTGCTTATTTAGTTGCCTCTAAAGAGTTAGCATCTTCTGCTAACGAATTGCGGCACTTTTTGCAAGAAAAGTTGCCTGAATACATGATTCCTAACGCTTTTGTATTTTTACAAGCACTGCCATTAACTCCTTCTGGAAAAGTAAATCGGCGAATTTTACCAGCACCAGAAGGAACCAGACAAGAACTGGAAACAACATTTGTTGCACCTCGTAATCCTGTAGAAGAAAAGTTAGCTGAAATTTGGAAAAAAATTCTCGGTATCGATCGAGTTGGCATTTACGATCGCTTTTTCGATCTAGGCGGCCATTCTTTAAAAGTTACTCAGTTAATGTTTAAAGTGAGAGATGCTTTTCAGGTAGAAGTATCGCTGCGGCAATTCTTTGAAGTGCCGACCATTGCCGGAACTGCGGATGCGATCGCTCTCGCTAGTCGCCCAGATTTCAATTCTACATCACCACAAAAAGAAACTATCGATCTAAACGCGGAAGCAATCCTAGATCCTACAATCTCTGCTGAAAATATTGCTTTTGAATGGAGTAAAGAACCATCTCACATCTTATTAACAGGAGCCACCGGATTTCTCGGTACTCACTTACTTAATGACTTACTAAACCAAACGCAGGCAAATATTTATTGCCTGGTCAGAGCATCCAATCTCCAACAAGGTATCGAAAAAATTCAAAAAAGTCTAGAACGCTATTTACTTTCTAATCCACCTATTAGCAACCGCATCATCCCAGTTTTAGGAGATTTATCTCAACCCTTGTTAGGGCTTACATCACATGAATTTCGCGCACTGGCAAACAAAATAGATGTAATTTACCACAATGGTGCATCAACAAATCTGGTTTATCCATACTCTGCATTAAAAGCGGTAAACGTTCTCGGTACGCAGGAAGTTTTGAGATTAGGCTGTATTATCAAAACAAAACCAGTTCATTTCATTTCTACCGTTGGAGTGTTTTGCTCGGATATTTACTATCAGGCTAAAGTAGTCCGAGAACAAGATAAATTGCCTGATGGTGAAAGCCTTTCTGAAGGCTATGGTCAAAGTAAATGGGTTGCTGAAAAATTAGTTATGACTGCCCATTCTAGAGGGATACCTGTTTATATTTATAGACCGGGATTCATCGCCGGAGACAGCCAAACAGGTATTCGCAATACTGCCGATTTAATCAGCAGAATGCTTAAAGGCTGCATTCAAATGGGAAAAACACCAGATTTAGACATCCTGTTAGACATGACTCCGGTGGATTATGTCAGCCAAGCGATCGTTCATTTATCCAAACAAAAAGAATTAGTTGGAAAAGCTTTTCATTTAGTTAATCCTCATCCTATTTCTTGGAATCAGCTTTGCGATTCCATTCGCTCTTTTGGCTACTCCCTTGAACGCATTCCTTACAAACAGTGGCACTGCGAGTTATTAAAACTTGTTGATAATTCACCAGAAAATGCTTTGCATCCACTGGTCAGCCTTTTCACTGATGAAACCGTATCTGCACAGACGATTACACTTCCTTGCTTTGATTCTCAAAACGTGATCGATGGTTTAGTTGGTAGCTGCATTAGTTGTCCACCTATAGATGAAAGATTGTTAAATACTTACTTATCGTACTTACTGGAGTTTAGATTAACCGCGCCTTATACCAATTCTCTAAATGCCGACTACAGATAATGCCTCCAATATATATGCTCTTCCAAGAATTATAGATATTGTCTACTTATTTTGACGAACAGTAGAAACTAAAACTAGAAAACTTAGCGTGGGAAAAAATTCCGAGTTTTGATTTTTCAAAAATGCCCGATCAGATGACTCAACGTGAGTTCGATGGAAAATTTAAGTGTATTGGGTGGTCACAAATCACAGAAAAATACCACAACTAGGGACGAAAGGCAAAGCCTAAATCCCTACTCTCTTGCTCTATTGACGAGACGAACTCAGCTTTTCAGGTTTAACGTTTATCATAAAAGTCTACTTCATTAAAAATAGTAAACTGGTTGTTCAATCTCATACAATGAGGGTTGATTTGGTTGATAAGTATAAGCAATCATTCCGGCTACTAAATTCACCATAAAATTAGCTACTTTTCGATGTCTTGTATGTTCAAGTTGACATAAGTTTTTTAATTGATCATTCACGGACTCAATTATCCCTCTTCTTCTTAGCTTCTTTTTTTGTGACAACAACATCAGCCAATACTTCTCGGTTAAGCTCTAAGCGGTGTTGAGAATCGAGAAATGAAGATGCTGTTGCCATTGGTAACAAGTTAAAGCTGCATGGCAGTTGTCAAGAGGATTTCAGTAGAAGCTTTAAATAAAAATTGGTCACTGTTACGCTGTCGCTCGGGGAAAGGGGCGACAATTAACTTAACATTGGGTTTTCGTTGTCGTTTAACAATACCTAAATCTTGATTTTCAGGTGCCGTGAAATATGAGATCGGGTCAGTTGCCTTACCTTTTTGATTGGCTACGTAAAAATGATAAAGACTGCGGTCAATCATTTCTAATGAGATGGCATCTATTGATAAAGAGAGTTGGTCAGCAACAGTATCACCTAAATCGACTAGGACAGCATAAAACAGCCAATTCCCCTAAATTTGTAACTGAATACCGTTGAGATAACCCGTCCACAAATAACTTAAGCCCAATAGTCTTTTAACGGTATTAAAGGCTTCTTCAATGCGCCACCGCCTGCGATATAAATCTGCCACAACGTAGGGAGGTAATATCTTAGGGTCAAGTACACTTCTTAAATAAGAATGCCAGGTGTTACCCAATCGAACCTCAATCAGACGTAAGGTGATATATGGAGTTTTTGTGGTTCCTGACCCCAGACGAATTAGGCTATCTCGGAGGTCGTAACTCTGGGTGAATACTTGTTCGTATTTAATTGATGCTCCTTTTTTTAACCGAGTAATAAGCGTGAATATCTCGTTCAATTAATTTCAGCCAAAAGCTAAAATGATAGCCCCTATCCAGCAAAAGTAAAGTTTTGCCTTCAACCAATTGCAGAATATTTTCTTCTAACTTCACATCAAAAGCTTTGGGATTTTCCAGAAACCAAATTTCGACAGGCAGCCGGGTCATTAAATCTATAACTGTTGCCATTTTCCCGGCCGACTGCCCTTTTGGCAAATCTTCCAGGCTTTTGAGCTTGCAAAATAATGCTTCGAGCGTTGAGCTATCTACTATCCAAACTCGTGAAAACTTCCGCAAGGCAAATTGAATGCTTTCTGGTAGGGGTCGTTGATTTCTCTGGTGCCAAGATGTTCTTAAACTCGGTAATAAATTTTTGAATACTCCCTCAAATAATTGAGCTGGAAAACTTAAAAATCTCGCTCGACATTGCTTGTTGAGTAACAGTCGTGGGTCGGCACCACAAAAAACCTTCACGCTGCCAGCATTCTTGTGAGTTCTGTCACTCCCGCCACGTCTGGCCACAGTAAAGTTAATACCGCTGCTACCATCAACGGTAGGTTAAGAATTCTAAGCGAATAAACCCAGTTGACGGTAGTAATTTTCTTGTGATGTCATGGCTGGTGTAAGTAATGCCGATAGTTGCGAGGCAATCACCTCGTCTTCCACCATCGGTCTGGTGGTTTTTTTGGCATGGTCACGGTTGGTTTTTTGACTCTTAGCCATATTTACTGACCTACACAATTGCTCAATTTTTTGTCAATTCTATCGTTTGATAATACCAACGCCCGCAACTATCATGCGGGCCCGCGACTATTATCGATCGCCCGCAACGCCAGTCGAGCACACCACTTATTAATAATGATAATCGCTGTCGGTGGGATAGTCCTCCGTATGCAGACTCTCCCACCTTTACCCCCTTGTTGGATTATCATTATTATTCAATTATCTTTCTACACAAAGGAGTATTGACAAAATCTACTTTCTTCTAACTTGTTACCAATGGTATCGGCAGGGAGCATCATTGGCTATCGACTTTCCCCTCAATGATTTGCTGAACCTGCGGCGACACGTTTGACAAGAAATTCAGCCCAGTCTCCCGCTCTACAAGATCCACCGAAACTCGAAAACTTTTCCATCCAGAACCTTTGACGCTGCTATCGTTGGGCATCATCGCGGCGATCGCCCTGGTGTTTGATGTGATTCCCTGCATTCCCAGTGCTTGTCTGTCGAGCACCACGATAACTTTCCAATTCTTAGCCGACACTGCAATCTTTTCTTTTTTACCGATGCTGCCCTTCCTCCCCACGGGCCCCGCCGGAGATGTAAAGTTCTTTGCCCTGCTGCACCAATTCTCGGCAATACTCTTCTAAGTCACCCCACACGCCTCTGTTAACTTCAGGCACTTGGGGCATCATATTGGTCATCAGGAAAGTGCTGCTGTTATCCGCTTCATTGGGGGTGCGATCGGCACTGGGTGCAATGTGTCCTCGGTCGTAGCCGCTTCCCGTGTAATCGTTGGGGCGGACTTTGTACCAAGCATCCGGCAGGGCATCGTCGGGGCGGAAGTTGTCTTGGCGATCGGCTGTTCCCATCCAAGAGCGGTTCAGTTGCCACGAAACCCAATTGGCGGTCTTAGTTTTGCTGTTGTAGCTCATCACGTACTGTGGCTTTACCATCAGGTAGTTGTCGGTGCTGGCAACACAGGGAGCTGCATTGCTGGGATTGCCCAGGAGTAAGTTGCGGTTATTGATGGCGCTCGCTGATTGGTTCTCTGGTGCCTGGTTTGGGTGGCTGCACCCTTGGTTTCTCGCGACCAATTTGAGGAAGTCGAGACGGTGGCGATGGCGCAGTTAGATTGCAGCCGCTAAAAATCCCTACCAACACTCTTGGCGATCGTCCCCCGTGGCCACAATTTCCTCACTGTCAGACTCCTATTTTCATTGTTTATCCCGCCCATGATTACAAAGGGCGCACCGTTTCCACAATTGGGAAAGAAAAGCGCCTCAATACTCGATTTGCCGATCGCAGCGGCGAACAATTTATCAAGATTATGAGCCATCTGGGTTTGAGCTATCCCAAGAAGATGAACGAAGCCGTACCCGTCAATGAATACTGTGGCGATTTCATCCCCGAAGCGAGTCTAAATAATGGCACCAGTGCGGCGATCGATGGCGATCGCGAAAAAGTCGAACTGACGCTATGGACCAATGCTGAAATCTATGACGATTACTTAGCCAGGTACATTTAGGGGAAGCAGGGGCTAGGGAAAGCAGGGGCTAGGGGGTAGGGGAAGAAGGCAAGAAGGGAATAGTATCAGCTTTCACGAAATCAGAACCTCCTAGGTAGCCCTGGCGGTTGTTATATCTAGTTGACAAAAATAAAGATTATTTATGTCCAGCTACTTATTTGCTGGATTTTTAGGAAAAACGCTTGATTGAAAACATCAGCTATGCCATAATTCTAAAAATTAAATACAAAATCTCTATCGGCTTACCGTACTTTACGGACTTTGTACCACCTTTCCTCTGGCTGAAAGCCACATTTTAAGTTTTTTAGGATTTATAGCAACCGCCAAGGTGGCTAGAAGATTCTAAATTACTGAAACCCTTAATTCTATTCTCTTCTTCCCCTAGTCCCTAGTCCCTAGCCCCTAGCCCCTAGCCCCTAAGCCCTTCTTCAGGAGATTTATGGTTATGAATTTGAGATTTTTTCGGGGAATCTGGAAAAGATCCCTTAAGCCCTCTGTTTTGGTAATAGTGGCGATCGCAACCTTGCTGGGAGTTTCACTCTTCTCGATTTCACCGCTGACTGCAACCCCCAGCGTCAAAATTCAATTTGTTTCTCCCAATTGGGTAACAGCCAACGCAAAAGATCCAAATTTGCGAATTTTGGATGTGCGAAATGCGCCTCTGGAGTATATTGGAGGCCATGTTCCAAACGCAGTACACATTGCAGATACTGCATTTCGTGGCCCCGACGGATTTTTGCCAGTGCAGTATTGGGATACCCAGAAATTAGCTTCGATCTTTTCTCGATCTGGTGTTAGCAGTAACAGTCGCGTTCTCGTTTATTCCGATGCACGAGATATCTTGGGAGCTACAATGGTTGCTTATTTACTAGAGCGATCGGGAGTAAAAGATATTGCAGTTTTAGATGGGGGATATACAGGATACAAAGCCTCTGGGCAACCTGTTGTTAAGGAATATCCCAAATACAAGTTTACACAGTTTGCGGTTCAAGATAATCCCTCAATTCGCGTTAACCTTCAACAGGTTGGAGAATTAATTGGTAAACCAGGTGTTGTTTTTATCGATCCTAGACCAGGTGATTTATTCCGAGGTGAGAAAGATATCTGGGTACGCAATGGGCACATTCCTGGTGCGAAAAATATTCCCTGGCCTGCGTTTACGGAAGCCGAGAACTCTCAGGAGGCTCTCAAAAATCCTCATCAGTTGAAGTCACTGGATGGAATTCGCCAAATCCTGGCGGACAAGAAGATTAAGCCTTCAGATGATGTGATTGTGTCATGCAGCACTGGGCGTGAAGCAACATTACAGTATGTCGTGCTAAAACATCTTTTGGGATATCCTAAAGTTCGGCTCTACGAAGGTTCTTGGACAGAGTACAGTACGTCTAATTTGCCAGTTGAAACGGGACCGGAAAAAGTTTAGTTGTTGGGTGCTAAAAGGTATGAAAATTTTGATTTCATCACTTGTTGTTTTGGCTACTGTAACAGTAATATTTGGGTGTGATTTGGTACATCTAAGTCAACCTGCTTTAGGCAGTTGCGATCCGCCACCGGAAGAACCGAAGAACCCACCTAAGAAGTAGTAAAAATGAGTTCATCAATTTCTGGTGAGCCGTTCTTGGCTCCTTTTCGATCCCATCGCTTGATAATTGCGATCGCCTTAGCACTTTTTACTGTTGGGACAATTACACTGAATCGTTATGGTTGGCAGCAAAGCCTATTGTTCTTGATTGGTGGGTTGCTGGGCCTAACACTTTACCATTCTAGCTTTGGCTTTGCCAGTGCTTACCGCAAGTTACTTGTGCATAGAGACGCGCGGGGAGCGATCGCACAAATTATCATGCTGGCGATCGCTACTGTTCTGTTTGCGCCGACTCTGGCAGCCGGAACAGTATTTGGGCAGCCGGTGCGGGGTGCTGTTGCGCCTGTAGGCGTTCAAGGGGCGATCGGTGCCTTCCTGTTTGGAATTGGGATGCAGCTTGGGGGAGCCTGCGGCTGTGGCACTTTGTATACCGTTGGTTCCGGTAGTCTCACTCTGCTGA
The DNA here is from genome assembly GCF_036701945.1 of Microcoleus sp. MON1_C1. NCBI lineage: Bacteria > Bacillati > Cyanobacteriota > Cyanophyceae > Oscillatoriales > Microcoleaceae > Microcoleus > Microcoleus sp. MON1_C1. Next base: position 23,493 of record NZ_JAUBRO010000051.1, read on the forward strand.
TGACGCTGGTGACATTTTGCATTGGAGCATTTGCAGCCAGCTTAACCCGACAGTTGTGGGTGAATTTGCCTGCTTTGCCGGCGATTTCTTTGGCAGATAATCTTGGCTGGTTTTGGGCAGTGGTTTTGCAACTGACAATTTTCGCTGCTTTGTTTGTTGCACTCGGGCGCATTTTCCCTTCTGCAAAAGCTCTTTCTTCTCCTCCCCTAACTTCTTCCCCTCCGCTTTTCCCCTCCTCGCTAACTCAGCTAATTTACGGCCCTTGGTCGCTACTCACAGGTGCGATCGCGCTGTCACTGCTCAACTGGCTGACGCTGCTCCTGTCTGGGCAACCCTGGCGGATTACCTGGGGCTTTGCGCTGTGGGCGGCTGAGATTGCATCGTTTTTGGGGTGGGACTCTACCAGTAGCCCATTTTGGAAAACTGCCAACGCTCAGGCTGCCCTCACAAATGGCGTGTTTGCAGATGTCAGTTCGGTGATGAATGGTGGAATCGTTCTAGGAGCACTGCTAGCTGCAGGGTTAGCAGGGCGATGGGTTCCAACTTTTCAGCCTTCCAAACAGATTATGGTGGCGGCGATATTAGGTGGCTTACTGATGGGCTACAGTGCATTTCTTGCCTACGGTTGCAATGTGAGTGGGTTCTTTGGGGCGATCGCGTCTACCAGTTTGCACGGCTGGCTGTGGATTGTGGCTGCACTCCTAGGAACTGCGATCGGGGTGCGGTTACGACCTTTGTTTCGGCTACCCAATTAGCGTAAGGGAACTTATAGAACCCATATGGTTTCCCTTCAACTACTGATCCTGATTACAGTTTTTTTAGCGACCAGCATGATCAGCGTGATTACAGGCAGCACCTCCTTAATTACGGTGCCTGTAATGTTGCAGATGGGCATTGCACCGCGCACGGCTTTAGCCACTAATATGCTGGCACTCACGTTTATGAGTATTGGTGCAACGTTACCGTTTCTGAAGCAACAAACGATTAATCTAAGACGCTTGCCTCTCTTGATTGGGCTGACTCTGATTGGCTCAATTCTAGGAGCAGGATTAGTCCTGGTAATACCGTCAAAGTCCTTACCGCAGATTGTTTCGGCTGCCATGATTGCGGTTGCTGTTTTCTCGATCGCGAATCATCGAGGTGGCGTTCTTCCGGCAGCCGATCGCCCATCACGGGCAGCCCAATTACTCGGTTATGTGGCAACGTTTGGGCTGGGTATCTATGGTGGTTTTTTCAGTGGCGGGTACGTCACCTTGCTAACGGCTGCCTATGTGGCGCTCTTTCGGATGACTTTTGTGGAAGCGATCGCTACAACCAAGCTGGTGAATATCTTTTCCTCGCTCGTTGCAACGGGAGTTTTCACAGCGGCTGGCATCGTTGATTATCGATTGGGCATCATCTTAGGTATTGCCATGTTTATTGGGGGCATCATCGGCTCACAGGTGGCTCTCAAACTTAGCAATCGCTGGTTACGTCGGATTTTTTTGGCGACTGTTGTAATCCTCGCCGTCAAAACCATGATGGGATAGAAAATTCCTAGTCTTCGCTCTCACGGTCGTGAGTTTCATAGACCTGTTGGCTAAAAAGCTCAAAATCCGACTCACAGGCAGTGAGCGCCTCCAAAGCCGTGGAGTAGCCAGGAGCTGCAATAGGAGAAAACATTCAGCATGGATCGTGTATTAGGACTGGAGATCATTGAAGTTGTGGAGCAGGCAGCGATCGCATAGATCCCAAATGGGTTCTATATAGCCGAAGGAAGAAGGAACAAGGAAGAAGGAAGAAGGAAGAAGGAAGAAGGAAGAGGCAATAATGGCAAGGGTTTCAGCGATCAATATAGTCCTAACTGCCAAGAAGGTTGCTATAGCAACCTTCTTGGCAGTTAGGACGTTCTGACTTCCACCAAACTCGCTGATTCTATTCCCATCTTCCCCATCTTCCCCATCTTCCCCATCTTCCCCCTCTTCCCCCTCTCCCCCATCTCCCCCATCTTCCCCCTAGCCCCTTCTTCATTTCTAACTTCTTGATTGTCACCATTGATCTTGAGTGTGCATTGCTGTAAGATAAATCGAATACTACGGTAAATCGATTGACTTAACGTATATATCACGGAAGTCCTAATTAAGCGAGACATTCACCAAGGAGTCGAGGAGACGAATCATGAGCAAGTGGTTTGCCATTGCCAGACGTAGGTTACTGCTATTTTTTATTTCTGGGCTGTTTCTATCGCTATTAGTCAATGCCTGTAATTCTTCCTCTCCTGGAACTAATACTACAGCAGCATCCCCAGGCTCATCTCCTACGGCAGTTCCTACGGTAGTACGTTTAGATTATGCCTACTACAATCCTGTCAGTCTCGTACTCAAAGAGAAAGGCTGGCTAGAAGAAGACTTAGCCAAAGCCAATATCAAAGTGGAATGGGTGCTCAGTCAAGGTAGTAACAAGGCATTAGAGTTTCTCAATGGCAGCAGCATTGACTTTGGCTCGACTTCTGGTGCTTCCGCACTGATTGCCAAAGCCAATGGCAATCCCATCAAATCTATTTACGTTTACTCCAAACCCGAATGGACGGCATTAGTAACTACTGCAAATTCTTCCATTCAAAAAGTCGCCGATCTAAAAGGCAAAAAAGTTGCAGCAACGCGCGGAACAGATCCGTTTATTTTCTTGTTGCGTGCCTTGGATCAAGCCGGTTTGACTACCAAAGATGTGGAAATTGTGCCTTTGCCCCACGCTGACGGTAAAGCTGCCCTTGAGAAAGGCGATGTCGATGCTTGGGCTGGTCTCGATCCATTTATGGCACAGACAGAAGTAGAAAAAGGCTCGAAACTCTTCTTCCGCGATCCCAAACTCATTAGTCAAGGCTTTTTGAATGTCCGCGAGGCATTTGCCAAACAATATCCTGAACAAGTTAGTCAAGTGCTAAACGCCTATGAGAAGGCAAGGAAATGGGCGATCGCAAATCCTAGTGAACTCAAGCAAGTGGTGATTAAAGCATCGAAGCTGACAGAATCGGTAGCAACTAAACAATTAGAGGAGCGAACCGATATATCAAGCTCATCGATTGGTGACGAACAAAAAGCCGTTATTAGTGCTGCTGGGGATGTCTTGAAAAAAAGCGGCGTGATCGAGAATTCCGTTGATGTCATTACAGTAGTTAACAATTTAATCGATCCGCAGTATGTGGCAAAGGTTGCCAAATCATAAGTAAAAAACATCGGCTGTGGATATAAACCAACTCACCCAGGCAGATCGGAAAATTAAAAGTTAAAACTTAAAAAATTAAAGCATCATTTTAAATTTTGCATTTTTAACTTTTAATTCGGCTTCAAAGCTATCTATGCAGGACAGCAAACACTAAGTTATGGGACAAAGACTTGCTATCGCAATCACAAGCGCACAAACAGGTAATATTTGGCAATTCCTCAGTCGTCTGGGCAGAACAAAGGGCTTGCTATTGCCAGTCTTTCTCTTAATATTGTGGGAAAGTCTGTCTAGGTTTGGCTTGGTTGCTCCTAACTTGTTACCTGCTCCCTCAACTATTGTCATAACAGTTGGGAAACTCGGTGCAGCAGGGGAACTATGGCAGCACATCGGCATTACACTCTATCGGGTTTTTGTTGGCTTCTTGATTGGTACATTTTTGGCCACTATTCTAGGAGGATTAACAGGCTATTCTTGCCTAATTCACGATTTACTCGACCCACTTTTGCAGTCACTCCGTAACATTCCTTCCCTCGCATGGGTGCCGCTATTCATCCTCTGGATGGGAATTCATGAGCCTTCTAAAATTGCTCTGATCGCCGTTGGAGTCTTCTTCCCCGTTTACTTAAATCTCATGAGCGGCATTCACAATGTCGATCGCAAATTGGTTGAGGTTGGCAAAATCTATAGACTTAATGATTGGCAGCTTATCAGTCGTGTGTTCTTGCCTGCGACTTTGCCTGCCTACATTGTCGGTTTGCGAAGTGGCTTGGGTTTGGGCTGGATGTTTGTCGTGGCGGCTGAATTAATGGGAGCCAGTCAGGGTTTAGGCTTCTTATTGATCGATGGGCAAGCGACTGGACGACCGGCCATCACCCTCGCTAGCATTCTCTTGTTTGCGATTTTCGGAAAAGTGACTGACTCGGTTATTAGCCTTGCATCGCATTGGCTACTCCATTGGCAGGATGTTTACGCTTCCAACCATTAGTTCAAAGTATTAGTTTAAAGCATTCGTTCAAAGCGCCAATGAGGAAACATATATGCTACTTATCGAAGGACTACATAAACGATTTCAAAATGGCTTTGTAGGGTTAGAGTCTATTGATTTAGCTGTTAATCGTAGCGAAATTGTTAGTTTTATTGGTACGAGTGGTTGCGGCAAAAGTACACTTTTACGGCTCATTTCTGGATTAGATTTGCCAACTTATGGAGATGTGCGAATTGACAATATTCGCATTGACAAACCTCATCCCGAAATTGGTGTAATCTTTCAAGAACCTCGCCTGATGCCTTGGTTAACAGTCTGGGAAAATGTGCAGTTTGGTTTGCATCACTTACCGAAAGATGAACGCAAGGCACGGGCAAGTGATGCTCTAGTTAAGGTTGGATTACAAGATTTTGCTCGTTTGCTGCCGCGCCAACTATCAGGAGGAATGGCTCAACGGGTAGCAATCGCCCGTGCCCTCGTCACTAATCCTTCTATTTTGTTGCTAGACGAACCCTTTAGTGCTCTCGATTCCTTTACTAGAATGCAACTACAGGATCGTCTGTTAGAAATTTGGCAATCCGATCGCCAGACCATTATTCTTGTGACCCATGATGTTGAAGAAGCAGTGATTTTAAGCGATCGCGCGATCGTCATGCGTGGCAACCCTGGACGCATTCATCTTGAGCTAGATATCAATCTTCCCCGTCCCCGCAGGCGTACCGATCGCGATTTGCAATATTGGAAAGAAAAATTATTGAGTACCTTGGATTTATCCAATACGCAAACGGTTCCCTTAGAGGTTTAAATCCCAGGCTGAGATCACAATTAATATCTAATCAAGAAGGAGGAGGTTTCCTTTGTAAGTTCTATTAATTTAAAGATGTAACAATTTCTATATTATTTTGAATAAAATTGTTGCCAAAACCCATCATTATCAAAGCAGCTATCTCAAAACCTAAATCCTAACTCAGCAAAAGTTGACTTCAATCATGACTACTAAACTACTCCCGAGCTACGATCCCACTCTCTTTCAAGGAGCCATTTCTTATTACCTGCAATATCGACCGCGCTACCCAAATACTCTTTACGATTTAATCTCACAGGAATTTCAATTAGATGGGCAAGGCAAGCTTCTCGATCTCGGCTGTGGGATTGGCTTGGTAGCGATCGCCTTGCACGATCGATTTCAATCTGTTTTGGGTATCGATCCCGATCCAGAAATGCTCGAAGTTGCCAAGCAAGAAGCTAAACTGGCTCATGCTTCAAATATCGCTTGGGTAAGGGATTTAGCAGAAAATATTTCCCCAGCAATTGGTACATTTTCCCTTGTCACCATTGGTCGTGCTTTTCATTGGATGGATCAAGAACTGGTGCTACAGCGTAGTTACGATCTGCTCGATCGCACCAGTAACGCTAATAGGGGGATAGCGATTATTCAAACTGAAAAAGATATTTGGTCAAATGACTCTGTTTGGGCACAAAATGTGCTAGCTACGATCAAAAGGTGGCTAGGAGAAGAGCGGCGTGTGGGATCGAGCAGCGTTCCTTTGCTCTACAAGTCTGATTTAGAAGTTTTGGATCGATCGCCATTCGTTCGGATTAAGCGCCATAAGATTGACTTTCAAAAACACTGGACGATTGATAATTTTATTGGTTATCTCTACTCCACCGCTTACTGCCGTCGTGATTACTTTAATGGCGATACATCTGTATTTGAAGCGGAAATTAAAGCAGCAATTCTCAGTGCAGAACCTTCAGGTCATTTTGTTGAAGATGTACCTATTTCTGTTTACTTGGGTTTTAAGGACTGACCAACCTATAGGAATCCTAAATCATTTGTACCTCATTACTTCCCTCGATTTTTGTATCATCAATATGAAAATATCCCTTGTAGACTCGCAAAGCACAACACAACAAGACAGCAAGCAAGATTATGTAGCGATAGCGAAATCACTTGCTCAAGAATTTGCTGCTACTGCCATCGAACGAGATCGTCTTGGCGGTACGCCAAAGTATGAACGCGATCGCATTCGATCGAGCGGTTTGCTCAGTTTGATTATTCCTAAAGAATATGGCGGTATTGGCGAAACATGGATTGCTGCACTGCAAATTTCCCGCGAGTTGGCAAAGACTGATAGTTCTCTAGCCCATGTTTACTCCTATCACCATTTAGGGGTTATTATCCCGCATCTTTTTGGCACGGAGGAGCGCAAGGCGCAGTTCTACAAAGATACGGTGACAAACAATTGGTTTTGGTGCAATGCTCTCAATCCCCTCGATCGCCGTGCGACTTTAACTCCTGATGGTACAGGCTTTTTACTGAACGGTACAAAAAGCTTTTGCTCTGGCTCCAAAGATTCTGATATCTTACCCATCACTGCGGTTCGTCAAGATACCTCCGAACTCACAATTATTGTAATTCCCACTCAAAGAGAGGGAATACAAATCCATGACGATTGGGATAACATCGGGCAACGTCAAACCGATAGCGGTAGTATTAGTTTCGACCAAGTGCACGTTTATGACTCGGAAGTGTTTGGCGCTCGCACCCGTGCTGATATTCCTTTCCGTACTTTACGATCTTGTTTGACGCAAATAAATCTTGCCCATATTTATTTGGGTATTGCGGAAGGAGCATTTGCTGCTGCTAAAGACTATACTTGCACCGAAGGACGACCCTGGTTGACTTCTGATGTTCCTAGTGTGACCCAAGATCCCTACATTCTGAAACACTACGGGGAAATGTGGGTCGATCTGCAAGCGGTTAGCAGTTTGACGGATCGAGCCGCCGCCATTCTGCAAGCAGCTTGGGAAAAAGGCATAGATTTAACAATAGAAGAACGTGGAAAATGCGCGATCGCGATCGCAACGGCAAAGGTTGCTGCCACAAAAATAGGTTTAGATGTGACTACTCGCATTTTTGAAGTGATGGGGGCGCGTGCTACCACCAGTAAATATGGTTTCGATCGCTACTGGCGTAATCTGAGAACGTTTACGCTACATGATTCTGTTGACTATAAAATTCACGATCTGGGTAACTGGGTACTCAACGATCAGCTCCCCAATCCCAGCTTTTATACGTAAAAATCATCCTTTTTGAAGGAGGTTTTATCTTCACTCGCCGATATCTCAGGTTTTTATGTAGATAGCAGCAGGGCTATAGCAATCCTTGCAGGAGTCGTAATTTTTTTACCCACCCTAATTCTCCCCGAAGCCGCTCGCTCGGGAGTAAGAAATGCACAAATGATCTAGGATTGCTATAGATGCTACTTTTTCTCCTGCGGGTACAACTGATACATTGCCCCTGAATATTAATCATTCAAGTAACTAGATAAGTCAGACCAGCAAAAATTTACACAATGTGCTTGCATTTTTGAAGTCATTTGTGGAATAATAGGAGCTTATCAGGATAAACTACGGTATATCGGTCGGGTTATCGTTGCTTGCTCATCCATAATGATTAGCTCAGCTTTTACATAGCTATTGCGTTTTTTTGTTTTCAATACTTGAAACTTAGGAAGGAAAAGTGTTAACCCGATTAAGAGAGAGCCATTTTTTAGCTAAATTGAGGCATTTTGGGAGCCAACTCAAACCTAGTTCAATCAAGACCTGGGCTTTGCTTTTTGCAGTTGGCTTCAGTTTGAGTTTGACCGTTTCTGCCTGTAATCCTACTCAGCAAACAAATACAACTACTGCCCCGACTTCTGCTGCCACATCCGTGGCTAGTTCTAAATCACAACAGAGCAATGTAATTAGGATCGGCTATCAAAAATATGGAACTCTAAGTATCCTTAAATCACGGGGAAGTTTAGAGAAACGTTTGGCTTCCCAAAGCACTTCTGTACAGTGGCTTCAATTTCCCGCTGGCCCTCAATTACTAGAAGCTTTGAATGCAGGCACTATTGACTTTGGCCATACAGGAGAAGCGCCGCCTATTTTTGCACAAGCTGCTGGCGCACCATTGGTATATGTTGCGAATGAGCCTCCTAATCCTAAAGGTGAAGCTATCTTAGTACCAAAAGATTCTTCTATTCAAGATGTGGCTGGGTTGAAAGGCAAAAAAGTTGTATTTAATAAGGGTTCAAATGTGCAATATCTCGTGGTAGAAGCATTAAAAGCAGCCGGATTGAAATATAGCGACATTCAGCCTATTTATCTGCCACCAGCCGATGCGCGGGCAGTTTTTGAACAAGGTAGTGCTGATGCTTGGGCAATTTGGGATCCATTTTTTACCGTAGCGAAACGAGCTACAGAAGCTCGCGTTCTTAAGGATGGGGAAGGGCTTGTAGCTAATCGGGAATTCTATCTAGCTGCCAAACCTTTTAACGAGCAATATCCGGACCGGATTAAGGCAATTTTAGAGGAACTTCAAAAAGTAGATGAATGGGCGGCAGCTCAACCAACTGAAGTGGCAAAACTGCTGTCTCCTGAGCTTGGTATTGATGTTCCAACTTTAGAGGAAATCTCACGGAGGCGGCCTTACGGTGTGCAGCCAATTACGGATGAAGTCGTTACTTACCAGCAAAAAGTTGCTGATACTTTCTTGGATTTGAAGCTGCTTCCCAAATCGGTAAAAATTAGCGAAGTGGCTCAGCTAACTAAACAATAAATAGTGATGGAGAGTAAGACAAATGGAATTATTTTGGTTTATCCCAACTCACGGAGACGGTCGCTATTTAGCTACAGGAATTGGAGGGCGCTCTTGCAATTTTTCCTACTTAAAGCAAATCGCTCAAGCCGTCGATCGTTTAGGATTTACGGGCGCTCTGCTTCCGACTGGGCGTTCTTGCGAAGACGCATGGGTAGTGGCTTCATCTCTAATGGCTGTTACAGAACAAATGCGTTTTTTAGTAGCAATTCGTCCTGGATTAATGTCTCCTGGGGTAGCAGCACGGATGGCAGCAACATTTGACAGGTTATCTAACGGACGCTTGCTGATTAATGTTGTTACGGGCGGCGACCCGATTGAATTGGCGGGGGATGGAGTGCATCTGGGTCACGACGCACGTTATGAACTGACGGATGAATTTTTGACAGTTTGGAGAGAGATGCTTGAAGAGAGTAACTCGACTAACGGGCGAGAGCAAGAAGTCAATTTTAGCGGTGAATACCTTGAAATAAAGGGCGGAAAACTTTTATTCCCCCCTGTACAAACTCCTCATCCTCCATTATGGTTTGGCGGTTCTTCGCCAATAGCACAACAAATTGCCGCTAAACATATTGATGTTTATCTTACTTGGGGAGAACCGCCACAACAAGTAGCCCAAAAAATTGAAGCTGTAAAAAAATTAGCTGCAGAACAGGGTAGAACTGTGCGTTTTGGAATTCGCCTTCATGTCATTGTGCGCGAAACTGAAAGCGAAGCTTGGGAGGATGCCAATCGATTGATTCAATATGTCGATGAAGATGCGATCGCAGCCGCCAAAAAAGCTTATGCTAGGATGGATTCTGAAGGGCAGCGGCGCATGACTGAACTGCACGCAGGCAGCCGCGAAGCTCTGGAAATTAGCCCCAATTTGTGGGCGGGAATTGGGTTAGTAAGAGGCGGTGCCGGTACTGCTTTAGTGGGAGATCCCGATACTGTTGTCGCGCGAATGTTGGAATATTCCGAATTGGGAATTGAAACTTTCATTTTTTCTGGTTATCCCCACTTAGAAGAAGCATATCGAGTGGCTGAATTGCTATTCCCCCGCTTGCCGCTGAAAAACCAACCGACTGTACATCAACCGCAAATGTTTAGTCCTTTTGGCGAAATTGTTGCCAACGAAAAGTTTCTCCAACAAAAACAAGTTATTCCTACGAGCGCGTCATGAATAAAAACTGGCTTAAAAACCCCTATTTTCAGCAGGTAATTCCCTGGATTGTACCAATGGTGCTGATTGTTAGCTGGCAATTATTGGTGCAGGTGGGTTGGCTTTCCACAAGAGTTTTACCAGCACCAACAGGTGTTTTAAATGCTGGATTTAGATTGGCAATTAGCGGAGAACTGTTTCACCATATCGGAATTAGTGCTTGTCGTGCGCTGGTTGGTTTCATCATAGGCGGAGGAATTGGTTTGACTCTGGGTTTCCTCAATGGTCTTTTTCCAATAGCCGAAAAGCTGCTAGATACTTCTCTACAAATGGTTCGTAATATTCCACACCTCGCCTTAATACCTCTAGTAATTTTGTGGTTTGGAATTGGCGATCCAGCTCGATTATTTTTGGTAGCTTTGGGTGTGTTTTTTCCAATGTACATCAATACATTTCACGGCATCCGCAGCGTAGATGCCGGATTGATTGAAATGGGAAAAATTTATGGTCTGAGTGCCACGTCTCTTTTGTGGAAAATTATTTTGCCTGGGGCCTTGCCTTCAATTTTGGTGGGCCTGCGATATTCCTTGGGGATTATGTGGCTGACGCTGATTGTCGCAGAAACAATTGCGGCGGACTCTGGTATTGGTTACATGGCAATGAATGCTCGCGAGTTCTTGCAAACTGATGTAGTGGTGGTGAGCATTATCATGTATGCTTTGTTGGGTAAGTTGGCAGATGCGATCGCCAGAAAGTTAGAAGAGAAATGGCTTGCTTGGCATCCCAATTATCAGCCAGCTTAGGTTGAAAAAAGAAGCCATAAGAAAGAAAGATGAGATTGTCCCATTTTTCTTTCTTAGTTTCTCTAGAAATTACAGCTACAAACCCCTGTACAACTATGAGCCATTTGATTGAATACGAAGACGCAAATGATGAAGTACGGGCAGTGTATGACGATATTCGTGCGACACGGAAAACAGATTATATCAACAACTTTTGGAAAGCGATAGCCAACCATCCGCCTACCCTGCAACGTACCTGGCAGAATGTGAAGGAGGTGATGACGGCTCCGGGAGAACTCGATCCCCTGACCCGCGAGTTAATCTACATTGCTGTCAGCGTTACAAATGGTTGCCCATACTGCATTTCATCTCATACAGCTTCCGCGCGAGCCAAGGGAATGGATGATGCCATATTTGGGGAACTGATGGCGATCGTGGCAACCGCAAACGCTACCAATCGACTGGCCAATGGCTATCAAATTCCGGTGGATGAACAATTTAAATTATAAAAGGCGTTCAATCTTAACTACTTATAATCTATCTCTATGGCAACTGAATTAACAGTAGATGTTTCTCAGATTCCCGTTATCGATATTAGTTCGCTGGTATCGGATAATCGCCTCGATACTGTTGCAAACCAAATCCGGCAAGCTTGCTGCAGCACAGGTTTTTTTTACATTGTTGAGCATGGTGTAGACAAAGGCTTGCAAAACCGTTTGGAGCAACTGAGCCGTCAGTTTTTTGCTCAAGATTTAGAAACTAAAATGCAAATTCGGATGGCGCTGGGAGGTCGGGCATGGCGCGGCTACTTTCCGGTTGGAGGTGAACTGACGAATGGTAAACCAGATTTGAAAGAAGGAATTTATTTCGGATCGGAATTGAATCAAACCCATCCGGCTGTTCAAGCGGGCGTTCCCATGCACGGAGCAAACCTGTTTCCAGATATTCCTCTTTTTCACGAAATAATACTAGAATATCTGGCGGTGATGACTCAACTGGGTCACGCAGTAATGGCTGGAATTGCCCTGAGTTTGAACTTAGAAGCATCTTACTTCCGCGATCGCTATACGACTGATCCCCTGATTTTATTTCGCATTTTCAACTATCCACCACAAAGCAATCCGCAAGGGCAATCCTGGGGAGTGGGAGAACATACCGATTATGGTTTGCTCACGATTCTCAAGCAGGATGATTTAGGTGGGTTGCAAGTGAAGACAAAATCAGGCTGGATTGATGCTCCCCCGATCGCCAACTCATTTGTTTGTAACATTGGCGATATGCTCGATCGGCTCACAGGTGGACTTTATCGCTCTACTCCTCATCGAGTCAAGAATGTGTCAGGACGATCTCGCCTCTCATTTCCCTTTTTCTTCGATCCCAATTTCAATGCTGAACTCCACCCGATCGAAATCAAGGGAGCGATCGTCGATGACAACAAGAACGAACGTTGGGATAAAGCCAGCGTTCACGAGTTTCGCGGCACTTACGGCGATTATGTCCTGAACAAAGTTGCAAAGGTTTTTCCCCAATTGCGCCAGGAAGTTTTGTAAACAGTCACCCATTGGTGACAAGTTAAGGCTCAAAGCCAGTTGTCAAGGGGATTTTCGGAGGTAGCTCAAAGAAAAAAGGTTCTCCACTGCCGACATTATAACTCTAATGTCAACTGGGGCTTAAATCCCTGCCAGATGAAAGGATAAGAAGCAAGTTCTTATCCTTGGTAGTCAGCGATCGCTTTTTGCCCTATAACTACTGCAACTATTACCAGGGGAAGACACTCATCCACTTGGATAAATGATTTTATTTCAATCGCTGCTGGCTGGGCGATCGCGCTTATTCTAAATTCCCTGCTTTCTTAACAGCTTGTTTCAAGTCTTCAAAGGTAATATTACCCTCTTCATCTCGATACGTCGCTAGCAGTTCCGCGGGGCTAGTACCTGTTTCTGCTAAAATGACTGCATTTAACCCAGGACTTAAAAAAAGCTCATTACTCGATATTTTGCCATCTTGATCGCCATCCAAGGCATTAAAAAGAGATTGAAGCTCTTGCTCAGTTGCCATAAGTTTCTATTTGAATTAGTTTTTTCAATTCAATATCCCATAATGTTGAAAAAGATGCAAGGAAAGTTACCTTTTACCCTGGCAGATACAAGCTGTTGCTGTCGTTTGGGCGTGTGCGTGTAGATACCTGGAAGTAGTCGCTACCGATTCATGCCCTAACGTCTGCTGCACCAAATGAATCGGCGCGGCCCTGTCTAGTAAATGCGAAGCGTGGGCGTGACGCAACCAAGGGGGCTGACCTTTCCTGTAATCCCAGCGCGGTTCCCCAGCATCGTCTTCACCCCTGCTATTTGGAAGGTAGAAGATATCAGGTGTTTTGCTTTATCCAACATTTACCCACAAGCGGGGATTTTTAATTACCTGGTTTCCAAACTACTTCTTCAACTTTGAGCTGCTTGGGAATTAAGCCTAGTTCAAAAAAAGTATCCGCAATTTCCTGTTGCTCGGCAACCATATCAGCTTGGATCGGTTCAAATCCATAACTCCGCCGTCGAGTCACTACATCTAAGATAGAAACATCAATTTTCAGAATGGGAGCGAGAATCTTGACTACTTCTGCGGGATTCGCATCAGCCCAAGTCGCTACTGCTTGAGTTTCTTCTCTAATTGCGTCAATGACTTTGACATTCGGCTGAGCAAATGAGCGATTAGCTAAGTAAAAATCTCGGTTAGCTGCTAGTCCTTTACTATCTTTAACAACACGAACATCTCTTGGCGCTTGAGCTGCTGCATAAAACGGGTCCCAAATTACCCAAGCATCTACGTTACCTTGTTGGAAGGCAGCTCTGGCATCGGCTGGTGTCAGGTTGGCCGGCTTAATTTCACTCCATTTTATCCCTGCGGATTTCAATGCTTTTGCTAGCAGGTAATTGGCGCTTGAACCTTTTGTAAAAGCTATTTTCTTACCCCGCAAATCTGCCAGGGTTTGAATTGGCGAATTAGCAGGAACTAAAATACCTGAACTGCGGTCTTTGGGGGCGCTACCGCCAATGTAAAGCAGGGGTGCGTTAGCAGCCTGGGCAAAGACTGGAGGAGCGTCCCCGGTGCGCCCGATGTCGATGCTGCCGGCGTTTAGCGCTTCCAACATCGGGGGGCCTGACTGAAATTCTTTCCACTCAACGGATATGCCTAGAGGCTGCAAGCGTTTCTCTAACCCGCCTCTGGCTTTGACTAGCGTGAAGGGGTCTAATTTCTGATGGCCGATGCGGACTACCTGAGCTTGAGCTGCTGCGGAGGAAGCGGCGGGGCTTGCAGATCCCGTAGGGGTGGGAGTATTGCAGGAGGCGATCGCCCAATTTAAGCTGATTCCCAATAGAAATAGCGCTGCTAGGGAAAGGTGCGATCGCCATAATTGAGCAAGGAATGAAATCAGTCTTTTGAGCATAAACAATAATATTGTTTGTTGGTAACTTTCCGCTCAGAGACTTCCAACTAATTCGGGTTTGCCAGTTTGCAGGGCACCAACAAACTCTTGCAACTGCGATCGCAATCTTTGTTCTGTTTCCTCTTCAAGTTGTACGCTTGTTTCGTCATAACTTTGGATCTGCGTGTCTAAAACATAGGCACCAGCCAAGATATGACTAGCGCCCAGCTCGGATAACACTGGTTTGAGGGCGTAGTTAATTGCTAATAAGTGACCCAGCGTACCTCCGGTGGCGATGGGGAGAATAACTTTACCAGCTAAACTCTTCTGCGGGAGCAAATCTAAGTAAGCTTTGAGTACGCCTGTGTAGGCTGCTTTGTAAACAGGTGTGGCGATGATTATGCCCTTGGCTTCTACTACTAAATCATTGACTGCTTTTAAGTCTGGGTTCGCGAATTGTCCGTAAATTAATACCTCTGGCGGGAGATCGCGGACGTTGATAGAGGCCGTACTCAGTCCCTCTTTCTCGACAGCGCGGCGGGCGTATTCCAGCACTGCAAAAGAGCGGGATGGATGAGACGGGCTACCTGCGATCGCAACAACATTAGGCATTTAATAGTCCTCCTATTTTTGACTCATTTAAAAATGAACGATTTACGGTATAGCCACTAAATACGGTAACTTGGTAGATTTACCGTATTTTATAGATAGTAAGCTAGCACGGTCAATTTTAAAAAGCAAGTAAATTGAGATGTAAAGTTTGATAACTCTTACACAAATTTTGCGCGATCGCGAATCTCGGTCCAAAGCAACTGTCCGGTTATTTCCCCCAATACAGCAGACTCTCACCGGACTCAAAAACAGAAACCGGTTCGCCGCCGGATGCGGGTTCACCCAGAAGTAAGGGAAGGAGAGTTACCCCTGATGGTCGCTAGAACAAGCAGAACCTTTACAGGAAGAGGGTTTGCTTGTTCTTAACAATTATTTATCAAAGTTCCCGAATTTTGGGAAAAAATTCCCTTGCTTTTTGTAAATACCTATGCAATACTCTTGTTTAATCGTAAAATACTATAACTTGACTGACTTACAGTAGATTAAAGTTAGAGATGCTAATCTGCTCTTCACCCAAATCGGTGAGCAGCAGGCTCATTAACACTTGCTTAACAGCAACTTTTGCAAGCGAAATAAAGTTAGCACTTAACTTTTAACTGTTAATTGTTATGAGCCTGTGCGATGAATTGTCAGATATATAGAGGTTTTTTAAAATGGAATCAGGACTCTCAGGAATGCGCTTAGAATTAGTAAAACTCCAGAAGTCATTTGGAAATATTGAAATTTTGCGGGATATCAACCTCGAAATAAATCCCGGAGAATTTGTAGCAATTGTGGGTCGCAGTGGATGTGGAAAAAGTACCTTGCTGCGCTTAATTGCCGGACTAGAAATTCCCAGTCAAGGCACGGTTTTTCTAGACGGAAAGCCGTCTAAAAAACTTAACTCGAAAGTGAGAATGATGTTTCAGGATGCACGGCTACTACCTTGGCAAAAAGTGCTGGCCAACGTGCAATTAGGGCTACTAAATGCCAAAGAAAACACTCGCTATAAAGCGATGCAAGTCCTTCACGCTGTAGGGCTTGCCGAGCGCGCCAGCGATTGGCCGGCTGTACTCTCCGGCGGTCAAAAGCAAAGAGTTTCTTTAGCAAGAGCCCTCGCCTGCGAACCCGACTTGCTGCTGCTTGATGAACCCCTCGGCGCGTTAGATGCTTTGACCCGTATTGAGATGCAGCAATTGTTAGAAAATTTGTGGCAAGAAAAAGGATTTACCGCGCTACTGATCACTCACGATGTAGAAGAAGCAGTGGTGCTAGCTGATCGAGTTATTTTAATAGAAAATGGTCAAATAGCAATGAACTGTTATATTGATCTCCCACGACCGAGGCAGAGAGGAAATGCTGTATTTGCTGCGAAAGTAGACACTATTTTGCAGCGCGTTATGGAGCAAAAACAAAGTAGTAAAGATGCAGAAAAATATGCAATAACTGCGTTTCGGTAAACGGTGGTTGTCAGAAATTATTTCAATAGCAAATTGTGTAAATTAGTCTGAATGATTATGCTAAATTCTCACGAAAATGCCCACTAATTAACGCTCGGATTTCACAAGTATTAAAGTTTTTCAATCTGAAGTTATTCGGCTTGAAAGGGTTTGGTAGTCATGCACATTCATGATATCGCTTTATTATGCAAAAATTATAGTAAGGTACACAGTTAAACATTGCTACCCTATGGTTTTGCAGTTTTTTTGAGAAAGACAAGATTTTACGAACCCAACGAGAAAATCGCGACCGTAAAGTATTATTAAGTCTTTGAATATGACTGGTTTTTCCCGATTCTTTGCCTACAGGTCGATGTCTTTTAAAAGGTAGCACTTTTGAATAATATTCCCAAAAATCAGTATAAAAAAAAACACCTGGTCTATCGACAGGAGGTAAAGATGGCCAGAGCTGGGACGCAAATTTTTTGAGCGGTCTCCAATATAAAGCCTAGCCTATCAAGTCAGACGAGCGATCGCACTTTCGCAAGAGGTCTAATGATTAAGCACTTTGGGGAAAGTCCCAACCAACAATAGGTTGCAAGCCAAGGATTTTGATTTCTTTGGTGGGGCGGAAGATGCCTTGATTTACGTCAATTCCGACAGATTTTAGTTGCTCAAACCCGTTTTTCTGGAATGGGTGACAAGGACTGGTAATTTTGTTTCGCATCCACAGGTGAGGATTGTGCGTTTGGTGTCCTTCCCAGTTTCTAGGATAGTCAGGGCAATCGAGAGGATTTTTCCAGCCTTTATATTTCAGAACTTGCAGACACCAAGCACGGCATCCCCATTCATCGGGAGTTGGATCTTTGGGCTTAATTATCCCATCGCCACTGAACCAGTCTAGGTTAGGGATTTCTCCAGGGGAGCCGTTTTCACGCCACAGAGTAAGATAAGTTAGTGGCTTAGTGGCATAGTGGCTGCCTTCATGGAGGATATTCCACCACTTATCGAAGGGTGGTCTGATGGAGATGTGACTGATGTCCAGTTTGCATTCATCTTGAAGAAACTGCCAAACTTCTGTTTGTGTGGGAATGATGAAGTTTTGAGTGTTGGTTTTTGTTTGGCGATCGCATTCTGGATAGTTGGAAGCTGCGGTTGCACAGGAGTCGTGGAAGTTGCAGTCGTTGTAGTTGATGGTTGAGTGGTTGTTATTCATTGCAGTTACTCCAATTTCTCATTCATCAGTTGTTCGGTTTGGCTTGGTTCGGGGTGTATGAGACTGTCCAAGCGTTTTTGGCACCGATCGCTTGGGCAATCCAGGCTTTGTGTTGATAGGGTTTGCCTTCTTTTCGGGCGCGATAGAGAGTGGTGGTAGATACGCCGAGAAGGTCTGCTGCTCTCTGGGTGGTGCAAGATGGTTCAATTACGATAGGGCGTGAGCGGTGCTTGGAATTTTTGGGTTGGTTGCGATCGTCTAGGCAAACGGGTTCACAGCCTGGAATAGGTAGGCTAAGTTGAAATGCTTTCATTCGCTAAATCTCTGAAACGTATGTCTGATGGGATGTTTCAACGATAGTCGGCGCTAGGGTCAGCGATCGACTAACTGGAGTTAGCAATTTGTTAGCATTGATTCAGCAAGAACTTGATGACGGTTAATTAGGATGTCTCCCATTCCAGATCCACCAGAAGAGAAATTTGATGAGGCTGCAAAGAAGTTCAATCTGGAAAAATTGAGAGCAGACTTAGAAGCTGCCCAGCACGAGAGAATCACCGAAGCACCTTGGAGATATTTCAAAGGTGTGCTTTGTGAACATGACACCAAGGAAATCGCTACTAAGTGTCAAAAATCCCCAGCAACAGTTAAAGTTGCCCTAACTAGATATGTCGCACCATACCTAAAAATCATTCTCAAACTACAAGACGACTCGATAGACACGATAGGTGGCTGGATTCGTGTCCCTCAATTACTTGCCAAGGCTGGATACGGATTACCTAAGCAGAGTCAGAAGCCCTTACTGATTAACTGGAGAGAAGTTTGCCGTTCCATGCTGGAACCAAAGCGGGAACTTGCCAGCAATCTGTTTACCTCTGGCATGGGGATAACGTTTGAACTCGATGATATTCATGTCCCTCTAGGATTGGTTGAGCGCCCTCAAAAGGTTCAGCGTCGTGATGATTCCTCTCCAGAAGAAGGTTCACGAGTATATCGAGAAGAAAAGGAGAAAATCACCCCCATCGACTACGATGATTTTTTCCAGCAGGTTCTCGCCCACCAGCAGAGTCCTAAGAGTAATGGCAAACGCCTCAACATCATTGGTGAACCAGGTGCAGGAAAAACAACTCAGTTGTTGAAGATTGCTGATTGGGTGTTGGATGAAACTGAGGATTGGGCGATTTGGATTTCTTTAGGAGTAGTTGGCGAAAAGCCTCTACAGGAGTATTTGCTCAAAGATTGGCTGCGAGATGCGGCAGGTAAGTTTGATGCTGCACCGCCTGAATGGGTGGAACAGTTAGAACAACACTTGAAAGATGGGCGAGTGTGGTTGCTGTTGGATGGTGCAGATGAAATGCAAGTCGCTGACCCCTTGGGAAAACTTGCCGAATTCGTCAGAGTTCCCTTGCTGAAAAATGTGCGGGTGGTGCTGACTTGCCGCCTGAATCTCTGGGATGCTGCGGGAAATGCTCTATCTGAGTTTGATACTTACAAAATGCTGGATTTCAGCTATGGGGATGGCAAGAATTCAGATCGGGTGAAGCAGTTTATTGATAAGTGGTTTGGGAACCCCTCCCTAGCCCTCCCCTACAAGGAGAGGGAGGAAGAAGCCTCCCCCCACGTCGGGGGGACTGAGGGGGGTCAACAATTACGTAAGGCTTTAGACGAAACTGGCAAAGAGCGAATCAAGGATTTAGCACGCCATCCTTTACGGTTAGCGCTGTTGTGTTTTACTTGGCAATCTGGACGAGAAAAATTACCAGATACCAAAGCTGAACTCTATGAGATGTTTGTTGAAGCGCTCTATGTCTTGAAAAAGGGGGTATTTCCCACCACCTCAGCACAGCAAAGAGACTTAAATGCAGCTCTTGGACGACTGGCTTTGAAGGCGATCGACAAGGGATTCAAGTCTATCCTGCCCCATAGTTTAGTTTATGAGGAACTGGAGAAACCATATCCCGAATTATTTGAGTTAGCTGACAAATTGGGTTGGTTGAATCAAGTAGGTGTTGAGCTAGAAAATTCACTCAAACCAGTTTATGCTTTCTTTCATCCCACATTTCAGGAGTATTTTGCAGCAACAGTGATTGATGCTTGGGAATTTTTCTTGCCACGTGAGCATAAAGATAAACCAGTAAAAGATAAAGAGAAATCGGTAAAATATAAACGCTATCGAGTTTTTGAGTTGCAATGGAAAGAGGTAATTTTACTCTGGCTGGGGCGTCAAGATGAGAAGCTAAAAGAGCAGAAAGAGCAGTTGATAAAAGGTTTAGTAGAGTTCTGCGATGGATGTGACAGTGAAAACTTGAACTTTTATTGGTTTCGAGCGTATTTTCTTGCAGCAGAGGGGATTAGAGAGTTTCCAAACTGCAAACTAGCAAAGGTGATTGTCGAGCAAGTAGCAATCTGGGCTTGCAGTAAACGCTGGTTGTCATCTGATCCTCTATCAGAGACAGCAAGAGAAATATTGAGATATACAGATCAAAGCAGAGCGATCGATGTTCTAATCCGCATATTACACGAAAGTCAGCCTACTCGGCATGACATGACTTGTTTACTAGCTGCTACTGGTTTATTAGAAATTGATTCAAGTCATCAGGAAGCTATTTCAGCTTTGACAACACTAATGAATTATTCCGATTTTGAACCTATTGAGTGGCTGGCTGCTAGAGTTTTACTGAAGAAATTTCCTCATCATCCAGAAGCAACAGAAAAATTGATAGGCGATTTAGATTGGGAAGACAAAAAGGAGTCATGGCGAACCTTTTACGGTAAGTCCGAAGAGATTGCTAATCTAATTAGAATGCTTTGCTCTAGTTCAGACAAATCAACTCGTATTAAAGCGGCTCAGAGTTTGATGAAAATTAGAGAAGTCACGGAAAATATAGGAAATTACACTCTTTCTGATTTGATTGAATCTATTCACAGCAATCAGTATGGTTCAATTGGTCACTATTATTTTTTAATGACTGATATACTGGGTCATATTGGCTTTGCCAATAAAGATGCTATTAATTTCCTGATTAGGATAATCGATAATTCAAATAGCTTTGATGATTTAAAACAGGATGCAATAGATTGGATTCGTAGACGAGCAATTGATAGTCTGGGAAAAATCGCCACTGGTGATTTAAAGGTAGTCAAGGTTTTGACTCAAGTTATATATGGTGATTCCCCAATAGAAAATCGCTATAAGGCAGCGATAAATTTAGGCGGTACAGCTAGTTATAATCCCATAATTTTACTTCATTTGATTGAATTTATTTGCACTGGATGGGTTAGAAGGAATGAACAAAATAATTCTTTGGGAACCGTCTCAAATTTTAGCGATTTTGAACGTCCAGAATTTAACGCATGGTATAGGGGGAAGGTTTTTTATCAACAAGCTCCTGAACTCCTACACGCAGCCACCCAAATAATATTTGCTGCACTTACTCAAGGTAATTTTTATCAGACAGTAGTTACAAAACTAAGTGGCTGCCTGCAAGAGGATACAGATAATCAGCACCATTCCTATAACGACCGTTATGAGTGCTGCTACCAGCTCATCTGGCACTGTGCCCAAAACATGAGCTATCCAGACTTTTATGAAGCATGGCACAGGCAATCCACCGCTACCCATCCTGCAGCACCTGACAACATTCCTGTTGGTAACTCTGCTGAAGCTCAAATCCTCGAAGCGCAAAACATCGAATTTAACCAACTGCGAACCTCTGCACACACTCATCCTCTGGCAATCAACTTACTATCCCTCAAAGAAGAGACAGAACAAGGAGCGATCGCGCAAAAACTCTGCAATAAAATCTACAAGCATCACGCTGTCAAAATTCCAGGGAAACCACCCACAGTCAAGAATGATGCTGAACTTCAACAACACCTCTTCGAGATTCAAGACAAGTTGCAGCGCCCAAACCTAGCTTTGGTTTTGTACATCAAAGACGCTAACGGTTTTTACCAGCCAACAGAGGAAGCGATCGCATTCTGCCAAAAACTTGCCGATCCAGACTTGGGGATTCACCTTGCTTGGATTACCAACCAGTCTCTTGAGCAACCCTTGAAGGATATTCAACCTGACCCACTAAAGCTGATTAGCAAGATTCAAAGCTGGATGGATGAAATTATATAGGATTACGTTTTGGTTTCTTCTACCCAGTTGCTAGACGCACCATTACATAAGTTACTCGATCTGCCTCAAGCCACGCGCGAAGCGGTGAGGAGTTACTCAAGTTGAGTGCAATCCATTACGAGGAAAGAGTTACTGAGAACCTGCAAAAGTTTTGTCCAAGTCAACTAGAACGGGATGTCCAAATCGTCTTCACCATCATCTACCGATAACTGTGATGGTGGTACTGGAGATAATGCTTCGTCAGGAATTACTTCCATCCAATATGGATGCTTGTCGTGAGTCACCTGGACAAACCAGGCTTCGTTAAGAAAGAAACAGACGTTTAACTCGTCCAACACCAAGCCCACCCGGAGGAACTGGATCGTCAGATGTGCATACCGCCAACATGAAGGAGCTTAAGGTGCGATCGAAGCACCGGGTAATGTTTTCCAACCGCTTGACGATTCGTTTCCTTTTCTGTGCGAGCCTTTTTCAGGTTCTTTTCCAAACGACGCAGGTCAGATTCTCTGCGTACATCACTCTCAACTACTAACCACAAAAAAATTTTGGATAAATTAACCCTAGTCGTTACACCGTCGCGGGTGTCTCAGCATCATGTGAGCTTTGTGGAAAGTGACCGCGCTCAACCAGAGCGCGTACAGGCTCACCCTTGGGTTATTAATAATAACCGTTTGTTTCAAATTACAAATCCATTGTTTCAAATCATAACGTTAATTATATTTCTCTTATACCAATTTAATATGAAGCTGCATAGAATAAAGCTTCCAGAATGAAAGTGTAAGAAGATAGTGAACTGATTTCTTC
>NZ_JAUBRO010000052.1:0-4867 GCF_036701945.1 Microcoleus sp. MON1_C1
AGATTCGACAATTGCCCGAGCGCCTCTGGGATGGAAGTAATCTGATTCCTACTGAGGTCAAGCCATGTCAGATTCGACAATTGCCCGAGCGCCTCTGGGATGGAAGTAATCTGATTCCTACTAAGGTCAAGCCGTGTGAGATTCGACAATTGCCCGAGCGCCTCTGGGATGGAGGTAATCTCATTGCTATTGAGGTCAAGCCATGTCAGATTCGACAATTGTCCGAGCGCCTCTGGGATAGAAGTAATCTCATTGCTATTGAGGAGAAGCCCTGTCAGATGCGTACACTTGACAATTTCCGGTGGCAATTCTTTCAAATCCAGCCCCGACAAATTCAGTTGCCTCAATTTTTTATTGGTAGCTCGCTCAATTCGTCGCACTGCTTCCTCTAGCGTCATGTCCTTTGTCTCTCCGTAGTATTCATTTTATTGTGACAATCAAATTTAGCCTATTGGAAAAACGGCAAGAAGCAGGATACGGCAACAAGAGGACACACTAATGCCGTTCCCCAAAAATTAATCTGGCAATGAATATGTTCAAGGAAGGCAAGAAGTATTTTTTAACCCCAGACTTAAAAGGCTTTTAAGTGTATGAAAGTAGGAGCATGCCACAAAAGATCAATAAAATAAACTTGACTAGCCAGTTAATTCTGACATTATATTTTCGTGCAAGTAAAGACCAGAGGGGAGGAAAAACGAGTAGCAGCATAAGAAAGAAAGCTATAGCACCTAGTTGGTATCGCTTGCTCTCTGTGTAAGAGAGGAATAAAAATGTTCCTAATCCAACAAAACAGTAAATGGAGAAAAACCAACTAATTACTTGGCCGAGCGTCTTCATATTCCAACCTCTCTTCCTGACTCTAATTATGGTTGCTATGTGTAGTTGAGAGCCCGTAGGGAACTTCTCTTTTGGTTGATAATTTCATTAAAGCCTGAGCTTTATTGACTTCCTGACTGACTTTTGAGTGACTTTCCATCGACTTTCCATCGTAGGCTGACGTAGCTGTAATGGTTGTAAGGATTTAGATGGAAAATGAAATTGGGCGTTGCTAATTCACAGTATGAATAAACTTTTCGCTTGATGTTACAAAACTCACTCTACTTGGCTTATAGCCATTCCGAAAACTTGAATTCATATCTGTATTCAGCAACGCCCATTTTTCTACTACGACGCGTTGCTTTTTATGGGTTGCTAGCACGTTTCCTGGCTTCTGATGCTTTGATATCATAACCGGAGCTGGGATTAGCTTGGTGCAGTTGCATTAACAGGTCGATGTAAAATTTGTAGTATTCCCGCACTGTGGCCAAATATGAGCTGCGGAGTTCGGGGCTGGCTATTTTGGTGCGGAGGTTTTCGATGATTTTGAGAGAGGATTCAATGTCATTAAGGGCTTCGGTAAGATTGTTTTGGTGGCGTTTGACAGAAGCTATGCTGTAGAGGGTGAGAGCTTCCCCGTGGCGATCACCTACTGCCCGACTCAGGGGAAGCGACTGGCTGTAATACTCTAGCGCTTTCTGTTTTTCTCCCAATGCTAAGTAGACTTGACCTATGTTGTTGAGGGTAGTAGCTTCCCCGCCGCGATCGCCGTTTGCCCGACTCAGGGGAAGCGACTGGTTGTAATACTCTAGCGCTTTCTGTTTTTCTCCCAATTCATCGTAGACACCGCCAATGTTGTTGAGGGTGCCAGCTTCCCCACGGCGATCGCCCACTGCCCGACTCAGGGGAAGCGACTGGTTGTAATACTCTAGTGCTTTCTGTTTTTCTCCCAATGCTAAGTAGACACTGCCGATGTTGTTGAGGGTGGTAGCTTCCCTGCTGCGATCGCCCGCTGCCCGGCTTAGGGGAAGTGACTGGTTGTAATACTCTAGAGCTTTCTGTTTTTCTCCCAATTCCTCGTAGGCTAAGCCGATGTTGTTGAGGGTGGTAGCTTCCCCACGGCGATCACCGTTTGCCAGACTCAGGGGAAGCGACTGGCTGTAATACTCTAGCGCTTTCTGTTTTTCTCCCAATGCTGAGTAGACTAAGCCGATATTGCTGAGGGTAGCAGCTTCCCCGTGGCGATCACCTACTGCCCGACTCAAGGAAAGCGACTGGCTGTAATACTCTAGCGCTTTCTGTTTTTCTCCCAATTCTGAGTAGACTCTAGCAATGCTGTTGAAGGTGAGAGCTTCTCTAGTGCGATCGCCCGCTTCTCTATACAGCTTTAATGCTTGTTCCAACTTGATGATCGCACTTCTTTTTGCTTCCGCCGTTCCTTGCTGGTACAGTTGTACTCCTTCCTTTAATGCTGTTTCAGCAGCGTCGCTACTGGTAGTTTGTGCTGTTTGTACAACTTTACCAACTGGCACGGCTGCTGCCACTGGCTGACTTAACTGAACCGAAAGTGCGATCGACATACCAGCCAAAAACCATTGAGCGCGATCTAGCATAGTCACCCCTTTTGTATTTTTGTCAATTTTACTCACTAGCTCGCTTAGTGTAAAGGCAGGGAGAAGTGAGATTATGCCCGCTATATCATTTCCACTCGCCTTGCAAGGTAAAAGCAGCCCAATAATAGGGAGATTTCCATTTTTCCTGCTGCATCATTTCAATCTGCGCCGTCCTCAAAGCTGCCGCCGGCGCTAACTTTTGTTGCTCCATTTTTTGATAAAACTTTTGCATTAACACGGCAGTTCCTTCATCATCCACACTCCACAAACTCACCGCCACCCGCTGCGCTCCCGCATACATAAAACCTCGTGTTAACCCCACCATTCCTTCACCTTTAACATTCTGTCCCATTCCCGATTGACAAGCACTTAAAACCACTAAATTTGCTGCTAGTTTCAAGTTAAAAATATCCGTGAGGCGCAAGAAACCATTAACAAAATTGCCCTTGTCATCTATCATCGACATCAGAATTCCTGACAATTCGGGATTTTTGCTGTTGGCAATGCCGTGGGTAGCAAAGTGAACGATTTGATAATTGGCTAAATTTCCATCGGTAGCAGTAGTGCGACTGGCATCAAAATCAAATATTTGACGGCTAGAAGCAGAGGGGAATAAGTTGGATATTGTTTGGGCTTCTTGGCGGGTAA
This sequence comes from Microcoleus sp. MON1_C1, assembly GCF_036701945.1. Lineage (NCBI taxonomy): Bacteria > Bacillati > Cyanobacteriota > Cyanophyceae > Oscillatoriales > Microcoleaceae > Microcoleus > Microcoleus sp. MON1_C1. The sequence continues at coordinate 3,078 of NZ_JAUBRO010000052.1, forward strand.
ATGGTAGACGTTCGGGCGGCCATTGCCGATTAGAAGCACGAATCGATTGACTTAAGCCGAGGTTATTTGCTTCTAATTTTTCTGTTGTTGCTTGGGTTATTTTTCCTTTAATTCTTTCATCGTCTGGACTGAAAACAGGATCTGCTAAAATTGCTAAATTTCGGCTTGGTGGTTTTCTATCTCCGTAATTTTGCCTGAGAATGGCGAGAGTGGAGGCGGAAGGCAGGGTAATAATTTCATGTTCGACAATTAAGGGAACATTGGTATTTGAGCCAGCGGTTTGGGCAAGAGTTAAAGCTTGAAAAGGGGTATAGTGCAGCACGCCGTCGGGAACAATTAATAAGCGTTTATTGCCTAATTGGGCTGCGGCAGGTTGTAAAATCACTTGACCCAGATTGGCGCTGGCTTGGGCAACTTGTTGGGGAATATCTCTCTGGATTGGGCTAGTTATTGTCTCTAGGAAGTCCTTAGCTGCTGTTTCAATATCTGCGCGCTTTGGTAATTCATAGCTGGTTACTCCTGTTGATGTCACAACCCACAAATAACTGCGGTTTGTGCCGAGAGAATACTGCAATAAAATCGTGTTTTCATCGAGGATCAGTTTCTGAATTTCTGGGAGGGCTAAAGGTTGGGGTTGGGTAAGGGCAGCGTAGCGGGGGCTGGCGGTACGAATATTGGTTTGAATTTGCTGATATAGTCCCAAAAGTGCGAGGCGCTGTTTATCGATTTCAGCGATTTTAGTTGCGTTGGGATTGGGGGTGCTGATTGTTTCGATGCGCTGCTTTTCAATGGCATCGAGTTGCTGTTGCAAGCTCTTTTCTTGTTGCAGTAACTCGGGGGAAATACCTTCGCGAATGTTGGCGTTACTTTCTTGGAGGAGTTCCAGGAGGCTGCGGGCCCTCGAACGTTCGCTGGCTTCTAAGGCTTTGCGATCGTAACCGGATTTAGGATTAGTTTTATGCAGTTGCATTAACAAATCGATGTAGAGTTCGTAGTAGTCCTGTACTGTGGCAAAGTATGAGGTGCGGAGTTCTGGGCTGGCAATTTTGGTGCGGAGGTTTTCGATTATTTTGAGAGAGGATTCAATGTCGTTGAGAGCTTCGGTAAGATTGTTTTGGTCGCGTTTGACAGAAGCGATATTGATGAGGGTAGTGGCTTCGATAGAGCGATCGCCTACTGCTCGACTCAGGGGAATGGACTGGCTGTAATACTCTAGCGCTTTCTGTTTTTCTCCCAATTCTGAGTAGACACTCCCGATATTCGTGAGGGTGGCAGCTTCCCCAGGGCGATCGCCGGTTGCCCGACTCAGGGGAAGCGACTGGCTGTAATACTCTAGCGCTTTCTGTTTTTCTCCCAATTTTGAGTAGACTAAGCCGATGTTGTTGAGCGTAGTAGCTTCCCCTGAGCGATTGCCCACCGCCCGAAATAGGGGAAGGGACTGGGTGTAATACTCTAGCGCTTTCTGTTTTTCTCCCAATTTTGAGTAGACTAAGCCGATGTTGTTGAGCGTAGTAGCTTCCCCTGAGCGATTGCCCACCGCCCGAAATAGGGGAAGGGACTGGGTGTAATACTCTAGCGCTTTCTGTTTTTCTCCCAAATCAGAGTAGACACTCCCGATGGTGTTGAGGGTGGTAGCTTCCCCCCCACGATCGCCTACTGCCCGTCTCAGGGGAAGGGACTGGCTGTAATACTCTAGCGCTTTCTGTTTTTCTCCCAATTGTGAGTAGGCTTTACCTATGTTGTTGAGGGTGGTAGCTTCCCCCCCGCGATCGCCCACGGCTCGAAATAGG
>NZ_JAUBRO010000052.1:4967-45336 GCF_036701945.1 Microcoleus sp. MON1_C1
GGAAGCGACTGGGTGTAATACTCTAGCGCTTTCTGTTGTTCTCCCAATTGTGAGTAGACACCGCCGATGTTGTTGAGGGTGAGAGCTTCCCCACGGCGATGGCCAGTTAACCGACTCAGGGGAAGCGACTGGGTGTAATACTCTAGCGCTTTCTGTTGTTCTCCCAATTGTGAGTAGACACCGCCGATGTTGTTGAGAGTGGCAGCTTCCCCCCCGCGATCGCCTACTGCCCGTCTCAGGGGAAGCGACTGGCTGTAATACTCTAGGGCTTTCTGTTGTTCTCCCAATTGTGAGTAGACTAAGCCGATGTTGTTGAGAGTGGCAGCTTCCCCACGGCGATCATCGGTTGCCCGACTCAGGGGAAGCGACTGATTGTAATACTCTAGGGCTTTCTGTTGTTCTCCCAAATCAGAGTAGAGACTGCCGATGTTGCTGAGGATAATAGCTTCCCCGCTGCGATCGCCGGTTGCCCGTTTCAATGGAAGCGACTGGCTGTAATACTCTAGGGCTTTCTGTTGTTCTCCCAAATCAGAGTAGACACGACCGATGTTGTTGAGGGTGTTCGCTTCCCTGCGGCGATCGCCTACTGCTCGAAACAGCCGAAGGGACTGGCTGTAATACTCTAGGGCTTTCTGTTTTTCTCCCAAATCAGAGTAGACACGACCGATGTTGTGGAAGCTGGAAGCTTCCCCACCGCGATCGCCCGCTTCTCGATACAGCTTTAAGGCTTCTTCCCACTTGACGATCGCACCTCTTTTCGCTTCCGCCGTTCCTTGCTTGTATAGTTGCAATCCCTGATTGGCTGCTTTATCACCAGCGTCGCTACTGCTAGTTTGTGCTGTTTGTACGACTTTACCAACTGGCACGGCTGCTGCCACTGGCTGACTTAACTGAACCGAAAGTGCGAGCGACATACCAGCCAAAAACAATTGAGCGCGATCGAACATAGCCACCCCTTTTGTATTTTTGTCAATCTTACTCACTAGCTCGCTTACTGTAAAGGCAGGAAGAAGTGAGGGAGATTGACCTTTTTCCTAAATAATTAAACTCATTCAAATGCCGATTTGACCGTGGTAAATGACAACTTGCCTCCTTCTTATGTAGCACAAACCAAAAATTGGTATTTCTCCATCTAAGACATGAAAGTGGTACAGCTTCAGCAAGATATAAGCAATATCTGACGCAGAGAGTCACACTTAATTGTTGTAGATTCAATATAACTGCTGAACACAAACAGATATCAATCATCTATATGAGTACACAAGTTTTACTCAACAGTTTTATCCTGATTTTTGCCAATAATTCTCTTTGCTTGTAGAGTCGTAATATTCCTCAACAACTGCTCAATAACTTCGCTGCGCGAATCTTCAACTATTAACGCTAAATCTGTGAGTTTTTTAATCGCAGTTGGAGTCAGAGTAAGGGATATTGGTTGCTTCTTTTCATCGTAAATAATTGGTACATTACGGCGGCATTGCTGCCCCGGATGCGCTGGCTTTATTGAATATTTAGGTCGCTCAGTTTTTTGCTTTTTTTTTGATTTAGTCATTTGCTACAATCCTTGCTATTAAACGTTTTGGTTTATAGGTATAAACTAAATTTGTATTTTTTTGAACTCACCAACGAGTCAAATCCTCTATATAACCACTTTTATTGGAAAGGTATTAAAAGCTATACTCCTTAATTTACATAAGTTTGGTTTATACGTATAAACAAGGTAAAAGTCGAGGTTATACAGCTATCTAACTTATTTATCTAACTTTTGCAAAAAAGTCTGTCTGTGGTTAAATCTCTAAAACCCAGTCACCAAGGGGATTTTTTCTGTTTTCATCCGAGAGAGTTAGTTCGCTCGTACACATATCTTCGCCATCCATACCAAAGTCAGACAGCCCCCAAAACGTCGATAAAGTTATATAATATATATAAGACTTTATCATCTACAAACCTTACGCCATAACACAGGAGTTCATATGGACAAACAAAAGCCACCAACAGGTCAAGACGCATCCTATAAAATTCTCCCTCATCGCGGTCATAGAATTATTACTAATTCTAACCCAATTCCCACTCCTGTGGATGAAAAAGAATTACCAGAAGCACCGCCCCAGAACTTACTAGAGTTCTGCCAGAGGTTTTTAAGGGAACTAGAGTCTAAATCTCCTAAGTACATCCCGATGAGCTACACGGTGATCACCCGTGTAATCGCTCCATATTTAGGTGGGCCAGTTCCTCAGAAGGAGCGAGTCAGCGAAGGGGAAAGGGCAAATGCGCTCTCTTTCCTCAAACAACGACCGATTTCCGATCTAAAAATTGTGTTGCAAAATGCGGAACATTTCTTTGACGAGCAAGGTTGGAAAGAAGCTAACAAGCGAAAACAGTTCAAGTTTCACCTGAATAATATGGTAAAATTTGCCACTTCGCGAAAGTGGCTCCAATCCGATCCGGAAAACCCTGAACTTATTTACCGCTTTAAGGAAGGACACGGCAGTAGGATTCGTGAGGATATGAAAGATTTCCGTGCCGGACTGCGAAAATCTAGCGAAACTGTATTCCTTGGATATTTTGACTCAGATTTTGTCGCTATTCCTAAAAAGCAAGTTGCCAAAATTTGGCTGGATTGGCGATTGGTTTTATCTCGGGTTGGTTTATCTATGCTCCAGGTTGCTTTTGCTCAGGTGGAGCCAAATTGGTATTTAGCCAATCCCGAATTTGACCGAGAAATTATGGAATTCGCTGAGTTCATGGAGAAAAAGCTAAAACTTAAGCACCCAACAGTGGAAGCAGACGTACAACACGTCTTTCGATTACTTGGCTGGATGTATCGGAAGAGTGAAAAGGAACTCAGTTTATCAGAGGTGAGGCTAGCCAAAGTTGTGCCTTTTATTCAAATGAAGTTCAAGCTTACCGAGTGCAGTAACGAGCCAAATAGGGAACCTCACATGGTAAGGATGTACAGAGAAGGAATGGCCCAGGAGACATCTGAGGAACTGGGTAAAGAAGCTGGTGACTTAATCGAGGGATACGTGGAGTGGGGAAATTTGAGTCATGCGTCGGTAGTTCAGAACTACAACGCCATTATTAACCTTGCCAAATTCACTTATTATCGTCAGGTCAGCTCAGAGGATTTGAAGAGTCGAGATACTTTTGATAAAATTCCCTTAATTAATGTTCTCAAGGCTCGTCGTCGCATTCATGAAAGAGAGACTCGAACCCAAGCTAAAACAACAACTGAGAAGCTCTCTCTAGTGGTTCCTTATCCTAAAATTATAGAGGTTTTAGAAAAAGCTCGCTTTGAAGCAACTCTTGAGGTGAAACATTATCAACGAAGTAACCGTTACAGAGGTGGACGGCCTCAAATCGACAAAATTCCTCGGATGGATACAGGGATTGCTCGGTCTTTTCAGAGATTTATTATTATTGCTCTGATGCTTTCTTGTCCTCCGCGACGACCCAAGGAATATTATGAGGCAGAAATCGGTAAAAGTTTGCTCAAGGGCGGATTTCAAGATGGGTCATTTGTCTCAGTAGAAAAGATGAAAAACCCTAATGAGGCTGAGTATTATCTGTATCCTGAAGACTACAAGACCATGAAAACCTACGGAGAACTTGCCATTCCTCTAAGCAATTTCACTTTTCCCGATGACACCAAATTTTATGACTATCTTGAAATGTGGATTAATAAGTGGCGTAAGATTTTGGTTAAAGAGCAGAAACATAATTTTCTGTTTCTCCAAGATAAAAATGGCAAACTTCTGAATTCATCAACTTTTGGAAAAAAAGTTAAACAGATTTTTTGGCGATTTGCCGAAATTTCTATGTCTCCTCACAAGTTGCGTCACTCGTTTGAAACTTACAGTCAAGAGATTGGTCTATCAGACGCCGAAAAACAAGCTTCAGTTTTAGCAATGGGACACAGCCTTGAAACTAAAAGGAAACACTACGATTTACGCGAGAAGAGGAAAATTATGCAACCAGCTCTCGATTTTAACCAGCGCATGGTTGAAAAAGGACTCAGGAGCTTTGACCAAAGCAAATTGTTTGAAGGGATGATTGATATTGATGATGAGGACGACGACGAAGAATAATTTATTAGCCCCAAGCATCGCTTGGGGCTTTTTTGTTGGCTTCATTTTTGGACTTCAATCCTATAACTGTAGTGACCTGCAATCAAAACTTTTGTGAGCCAGGATTATTTGCAACTATAATTATGCTTCAGCCAGGATTAAGTGCAACTGAGACTGCAATCATTAGTTTCAGCCAGGATTAAGTGCAACTGAATGATGTCCAAGTAATGAAACTGGTTGCGCTCGTACGATATGTTGCCTTTGATTTATTTACCGGGTTTCGTTATTCTATTAAGCATACATTTTACAGCAGCGATCGTCCAACAATCTTAAAATCTGTGCAGCAACTCGAACTTTTTCCGCAACCCAAACCCAGCTCCGCTAAATCTCCTCAACTAACGATGAGTTCCGAGGCTTTGTATTCTTGGAAACAGCGCATTTTTGAACACCAACAATCTGAAAGTGCGCCACAGCCGCGACAGGGAAGCCTATTCGAGCTAGCAGTAAATCCTTGTGAACCCCACGATATAGACCCGTTTGCCCTGCAATTGCACAATCTCTCATTTTGTGAGAAACCCGATTGGGGCGATCGTACTTGCCTCTATTTTGTCATCGACAACGCACACCCCTTGCTCCTCTACGTCGGAGAAACAGACCGCACTCCCAAGCAACGATGGATGAGCCACGATTGTCATAAGTACATTGGCAACTACATCGAATTACATCGGCGTTATTCCCTGGATGTGAGTGTAGCCATAGCATTTTGGTACGGAGCGCCAGCTAACCGCAAACAGCGGCTGCAACTGGAGTCCGAGCTTATCTACAAGTGGCGATCGGCTTTTAATAAGGAGTGCTGGCAGTGGTGGGGACAGCCTTTTGGGAAGTAAAACTGCTGGAATTTGGTATTTTAAAGTTAGAAATCATAGAGGAACAATCAGCCATCCCCGAATCAAATATGGATCGATTTGAATTTCAGCTAGCCATGCTGCAAAAAGGAGCAGAGGAACTAGAGAAAAAAATAGCTAATTTCAGTACAATTTTGCAGCAGGTAAAAACGGCAGCAATTACCCTTTGGGTAGCGTTAATTGGTTGGGTGTTTGCCAGCAAAATAAATGCGTTAGCACCGTTGGGATACGTTATAATTTTGGGTTTTTGGTTTTTAGAAGCTACCTATTGGAGGGTGCAATTTTATTATATGCAAAGAGCCGCTGCCGTTACCGAATTCTTGAATAATGAAAGGGCTTTAGAGGAAAGTTTTAATACCCGTTCTATACCGGAAGGTCTAGTTTACCCGCTCGGTTCTTTGAAAATACTGAAAATGCCTTCTTTAGGTCGAGCTATGTGCGCTCCATCAATCTATATTTTTTATACCTTTTTGTTGGCTGTTAATTCGGTCGTTTGGTTGATAAGTCTTAAAACAGCTCTTTAAATCTCGCAAGATACCCTCTGCTGTCCTTCTCCACCTTATACCAACTTACTCAAGATAGTATTATTAGACCCTGCGAACTGGAGAATTAAGAAATAGGCTAAATCCCGGTTAATAACCGTAAATGTAGTAGAGGTTGGCAGCAATGCTGCCAAGCAGATCGCACCAGTGCTGTTTCCGCATTTCAAATTTTAGCAAACTGAAATTCTAAGGCTCCCATCCTCATAAAAACCGGATATAGGTAAATGCGATTGAAAGGTATCAGTAAAACAGTGGGGGATTGTTCCAATTCACAGAGATTGTTGAATAACTAAACAGTCCTTGAAAAAAGCGCAATTTCTGGCTGTTTGCATAAGCCCTCTAGAGCATTTCGAGAAAATCCATGAAAAACATTGTTTATCGATATTCACTCTTGTGTAGCCTAGGACTTCTAACCTTCGTGCCACTAACGGGAATACTCTCCCCAGGTAGCAGTAGCAGCCAGCTTTCCCCATCAGTTGGTCAAATTCAAGTTTCACGTAAACCTGCTTCCAGTACAAAGCAATACAAGAATTCGACGTATGGTGTTAGCTTGAGCTACCCCAGTAACTGGGGACGTAGCAAGGGCTATGAAGATCGAGAACGCTTCAGTGGTGCTGATGGATTTTTTCTCCTATCGGCGTTGTCGTCACCGTCGCCGTCAACGATTCAAAATGTTTGTAATGATGCACTGAATCATAGACTAAATCCCTATGGTACTCGTCCCCAGGTGCAGAGGTTACAAATTCAGGGTCGCCCAGCGTGTTTAATTTTGCCTTCCTCGGATCAAGATCCGGCTATGGAAAGAATAGCAACGCTCATTGTCCGCTATCCCACACCGATTCGCCTGAATGGGGCAAACTACAATCACCTAACGTTGTCTGCGAACAAGGAACACATTCGCCAGATTACTAACGGGCTAAGATTTACAATACCAAGCCGATAGTATAGCAACCGCTTTCGTCGGTTAGGGCATAAAGTGAAAGTGTAAAGAGCCTCAATTGCGGTGCGATCCAAAAACCTATCTTCAAAGTTGCGCTCTCAAACAGTTCGCTCAGTGGTTTGATTCATTTTTATTTATGACCGGAGGCAAAAGTTGTAGATATTACTCAACAAAATCGACGCACCATACTTAATTTCTGTAAACCCAATGCTTAGTAGAGATTGAGTTGGTGCCAAATTTTTTCCAAGTCGCTGTGTGATTGCATAATATTTGGTATACGCATCTCCATCGACCAATGAAAAAATATCTCAACCTCGCCACCACCCTCATCGCATCACTCAAGCCCAAATCCAAAATACCCATAATCGACACTTATGGTCAATCCACGCTTAACCAAGACGAGCAGCAAGCTCTCATGGAATGGCTCTTTGCTAGTTTGATGAGCGCTGGGTACTTCGGCAAAACTCACCTGATTTGGGATGATGGCAAAGACAGAGAGGGGGAGATATTCACGGCATTGATGAGAAACGAGCCGATATTCCTGTATCGCCAAGGAGCGCGACCTACCCCAACGGTTGAAGGATATGGCTGGCGGCTAATTGGCGAACATCCGAGTTTGCGGGTGTATGAGTTGCAGGTGGAAGTTGAAGGAGATTGAGGGCGATCGATATCGTGACCGACGAAGAAAGTTGCCAAGGTTGCCGTGACGTAACTAAACACCAAAACTTACCCAGCGTCATCACCACAGGCAATTTTAGGAGTTTTAGGATTCCCAGAGCGATCGCCTCCAAGCCCGCTGTCGCAAAGCAGTAATCAGGTATGCCACCTTTGTAAAATCTGGTTCATTCTACAATCGAGCTGGACAGCAGCTTATCCCCCAATCTCACAAAACTTCAAAGCGATTGATTGCACTTGAAGTGTAGGTTGACGGTAAGTTTTAACATTATTTTCTAAAAGTGGTATTACTTCATTTATGATTCCCTAGAAGCAGAGAAGCGAACGTGGCGATTCCTTATTGTTTCATCATCTTGAACGTGCCGCGATTGTCATCGACATCCACAAAGTCTCCGGTAATTAAGCGCTCATTATCCAGCCTGCCACTGAGGACAGCGCGATAGGAAGAGTTCGGCATTAGTTGAGCAATTTGTGCGATGGTAATTACAGGTCTGCCTCTTCCTGGAAACTCGTACACAGCGAATTGAAAAAGGCTGTCATTATTGGCTGGAATAATATAGCTTCCAATTAATTGCTCCTCATTTAATTCAATTTGAATTCGATAGGTAGTGGTGGCAAAACTAACTTTGTAATCCCAAAAACCTACCAGCTTTTCTACTGTAGAAGCCGTAGAGATGGAAGCATTTAGTTGATAATCCCCACAGTAGTTGATGAGCGATGTACCCTCTAGTTCAGGCGGTAGAGAGTGGAGGCGTCTCCACAGCGCCCAATAGCTCGGATTGACTGCACACCCGATATCCGTGCAGTGATGTTGGTGGGAGGTGTGGAATCGGCAGGTTGAACAGTTGGAGAGCATAATAATAAAGTCGGCACCATTGTCTATTCTAGGAGTTGCACTATCGCGAGCACCTCCAAACCCGCTGTAGCAACGCAGCAATCTGCTATGCCACTCTCGTACACCTTGGCTTATTGTCCAATAGTACAGGCTCAAGCTGATGAAGAGGCGCTGTATGCTTGACAAAGTGTGGGAGATTAGGGGCGCTATTCTGCTCTGACCTTCGTTACTCCCCCGCCCATAAGCAGCAGTTCCGGGAATTCCAACTTTTCTCGCAATCCAACAAGTAGGGACTGCGGGATTGAGCTGTTGCTTCACCTGCATTAATCAATGCTGATGAACTTGCTATAATTGGGTAAAAATTACCTAAACTTAAATTTATGAAGAAAAACTTGTTAATATCCGTTATTATCTCCTCTCTTTTTATCGTTGCCCTTCCTGCTAAAGCAGTTGAAAGTAGGTGTGGATGGTTGCTAGTTCCTACACCAGGTAATAGGTACTTAATTGACAAAGATGGTACTTGGACTATTGGAGCGCAAGGTGGATACCAAGCCAAAGGAATAGAAAACATTCCCCATTCTGATGGCAAGGAAGTTGTGCGAACTAACGGCAATTATGGATATACTTGTGCTTGTTTAAATGTTACAGTCAATACCAATTCAAGGAGAATTAGCGAAATTCGGGGGGGCGAATCATTGCCACTCTCAACCTGTCGCGAAGATCCGAACCTGCCAAAAAGTCCTTAGTTCCAGCCAACACCAACTGTACAATCACAGTAAAGCTGAGGAACTACTGCCATCATGACCGACTCGATCGCTACCCAACTCCAACAAGCTTCCAAAAACTTGCTTTCCCTCAGCGAGTCTGACGCTCCCTGGGAGGTAATTACCCGGCTGACATAGGGAGAACTAACTTAAGTAAAGTTGCCGCAACTAACGAATCATCGACCCGACTTTCTACATCGCGCCACTGCTTTTTTCCCAACTGGAATCCTTATATCACTTTGACTCTACACAGAAGCCTTGAGAAGCAACCTGGTCTACGAATGCTTCTTCTAGGTTGGCAATTCTACGCTCATCTGGCTCATCAGGGTTGGGTTGAGCTTGGGGTGGCTGATAAGTTCCTTCTTTAATTGCATTACAGACCTGATTCGCTTTGCCAATTAGAGCATCCGGGTCAGACTGCTCCAAAATCTCCTTTCCTGCGGGATGGCTTTGGACTTTTGCATAAAAATTCTGAAGAAATTGAGCCTTTCGCTCTGCCGGCGACAGGACACGAGGTTTCTGAATGGTACGACCACACATTTTTCCCAAATCAACGATCCGCTGATCAGGCATTACTACATAACAAAGCAGATCGATATCTTCTGCCTGAACCCGATCAGCGAGTCCTCCACTTACTAACAATCCTACACACAATATTACAGCTTTCACTTGGTATATAAACTTCATTGTAGTTTCCATCACAGACATTAATTATATAAAACTATCCCTCAAGGCGGACTTAGGGGAGAGTGACTGCTCATGCAACAGTGAAGACCCGGTAGAGATCGAGACAAAGGTTAACCCTGAATATTTTTCTACCAGGTCAAGAAGATTTACTGGTTATCTACCCTGGCTTCAATCACGCTTTGAGTGGTTGAAGATACGGCTGATAAGAAGTTATACCCTGTTCTCTGCTCTAAAGTGTCTACACTTATTCGATAATTCTGCCAAAGAGCAGTGCGAACACCTTGTGTATTGGGGATGTCAACCGCGATAACTCTGGTTGATGTGTTTACTCCACTAACACCTGAGCCTGGATTATCCAACACAACAATTACTTTCCAGGTTCTCGCCGGAACTGTAATCGAATAACTACTATTGGTTGCTGCTGGAAAAGAACACTTGCTGCCATTGCTCCCAGTGCCACAACTTCCATAGCCACCAGAAATGATGTACAGTTCTTTTCCCTGCGAAACCAGAGTACGCGCGTAGCTCTCCAGATTTGCCCAAACTCCCTGATTGTTATCTGGGGCTTGAGGAATCATATTGGTCATCAAGAATGTCGATGAGTTGCTGGATACCGTGTTGGTACGATCGGCAGAAGGGGTCATGTGACCACGATCAAAGCCACTGCCAGAGTAATCACTCCCCGACACTCGGTAGAAGGTGCTGGGTAAAGTTGTGTCAGCTCTGAAATCATCTTGGCGGGGAGTAGACCCCAACCACGAATTATTCAACTGCCAGCTTACCCAATTGGGAGTGCGCGTATTGTTATTGTATGAGAGAGCATACTGAGATTTGACCAGTAGATAGTTAGTGGGGTAACTGGTGCTAGTGACGGCGTTGCTGGGATTGCCCATTGTCAGGTGTGCACTGACTGAAGATTGAGATTGAGCAACTTTAGAAGAAAAGATAAAAGGAAGTGCAGAAATACTGGCAGCAGCAATTAAGCTAACCGACTTTAACCATCTTAGAGAGCGCATAGAATATTCCCTGATTGTGTAATTGGGTAATAAATTGAACAAAAAATGACCCAAGGCGCATTATCAGGTGTCCCGAATAGGAAGTAAAGATAACAGGAACACATTCGTCAATTATTTTGTAGATTTATAGAGCCATCCTCGGAACCCTGATATTCCTCAGTTTTTGTTGTAATGCTTCACAGAAGCCTTGGATAGGAAGCCACATCATACCAAACTCAACCATTGCTGTTTACTTAAACCTGCTCGTTGGGTAGCAGTTAGATGCAATTTGGAATATAGTTCATGATATAAACGCAACTACTGTTACCGTATGACTGTTACTGAAACCTTGACTCAATCCAGCCAGGGGCTGCTCATGCCAAGTGAATCGGAGTATCCTTTTGAGGTATTTATCTGGAAAGACGTAGAATTGACTCAAGAAAAAATCTTGGAGTTAACCAATTACCCTCCCGCAACGTCGATCGAGCAAGTTGACCTGGACTATTTCTTTCGCAATGTCGCTACCGAAAAAGACTGGCACGATAAGATCCAAAAAGAAAATGTTGCAAAGTTTAAAAATCTGCTTCAGGTTATCAAAGACAATTTAGCCGAGATCCGGGTCTACCGAATTGGCACTATCGAGGTAAGTGTCTATATTGTGGGTAAGACCAATGATGGAGTTGCTGGACTGACAACCAAAGTAATCGAAACTTAAGCAAATTTTGACTTTAAAAATTCCTGGAAGTCGAACCTCGGTTATCCTGCTATCCCTGCTTTTAGGACAAAATCTTCAGTCCTAGGTGTAGGGTGAAATTCGAGAGGGGTATCACTATGCTAGGAGTGTTTAGGGTTAACGACTTCTTTGCGATCATTGCCACTCAAGAACAGGATTGGCACGAGGAAGAAGAACGGGAAACAGTCAAGCGGTTCCAGAACTTAGTGAGCGTGTTGAAGCAAAACCTCTCGCAGTTGCAGGTTTACCGAGTGGGCAGTATCGACCTACCCACGCAGGGGCGGACTCAATTCCATTCTCCTTGCAGCCCAAAAGCGGCCCAATAATAAGGAGATTGCCATTCTGGAAGCTGTAGCACTTCGATTTGCGCCGCTCGCAGTGCCGCAGCAGGCGCCAATTTATCCTGGAGCATTTTTTTGTAAAATCGTGTCATCAGCTCAGAAGTTACTTGATCCTCAACACTCCACAGAGAAACCACCACGCGCGGCGCGCCCGCATACATAAACCCTCTCGTCAAACCGACCAACCCTTCTCCTTTAATGTCTTTTCCCATACCCGTCTGACACGCGCTCAGCACCACCAATTCGGCCGGTAAATTGAGATTGAAAATATCATTTAGTCGCAAGTAGCCATTTTGTAAAGTGCCTTTCTCATCAACCAAAGATAACACCAATCCCGATAATTCTGGATGTCTGCTATTAGCAAATCCGTGCGTAGCGAAATGAACAATGCGATATTGAGATAAATCGGAACTGGTTGCCGTGGTACGATTAGCCGTAAAGTCAAACGCTTGTTTTTCCAAATCATCGGGAACCATAGCCAGGATTTGCTCAGCTTCAGTTCGCGATAAAGGTAGGCGAGTCCAATAAACGTTAGCCTCTGATGCAGATCTCTGTAATTGTTGCGCTTCTACGGGCAGATTTTCAACAGTTTGATTCTTGGTTGCAGGCGATATACTTGTGCCTTTGAGCCGTTCGTCGTCCGGGCTAAAAACAGGATCTGCAAACAAGGCGATCGCCTTTGGAGCCGGTTGACGAGTCGCCATATCCCGCCGCAGAATAGCTAAAGTTGAGGCAGAAGGCAGATTAACAATTTCATGCGTAACTATTAGCGGGGCTTCAGATTTTTCCAGAGTAAGAGCGCCAAAAGGGATGTATTGCAAAGCGCCATCCGCAACAATTAGCAAGCGCTTGTTGCCCAACTCAGAAGCAACTGGAGCGAGGATCATTTGGCTTATAAGTGCAGCAGATTCGGCAACCATTTGAGGAGAGGTTCTCGTGGTATCTTTGGTTAAAGTATCGCGGAAATTCTTAGCCGTAGCTTCAATCTCGGTGCGAGAAGGAAGTTCGTAACTGGTGAAAGAAGTTTTCGTCACCGCCCACAAATAACTGCGCTCCTCACCCAAAGAATATTCTAAAAGTAGCGTTTTGTCATCGATTACCTGTTGTTGAATTTGTTGCAAGTTGAGAGGTTCGGGATATTTGAGAGCAGCGTAACGAGGACTGCTGGCGCGAATTTTAGCTTCTATTTGAGCGAGCTCCTTGAGAACTGTGTCGATTTTTTGTTGAATTTCATCCCGAGCTTCTTGCGTAGATTGAGCGCTGACAATTTGGTATTTGCGAGTCTGAAAATCACTAAGTTGTTGTTGCAAATTTTGTTCTTGTGCTAGCAGTTGCGGGTCAACACCTTGGCGAATATTTGCGCTAGCTTCGCTAAGGAGTTCAAGCAGACTGCGGGCACGGGCACGTTCGCTAGCATGAAAGGCTTGTGCGTCGTACCCTTTATCGGGATTTTTCCGGTGCTGTTGCATCAACAAATCGATGTAAAATTGGTAATAATCTTGGTTGCGGGCAAAGTAAGACTGGCGCAGTTCTTGGCTACCGATTTGAGTGCGGAGGTTTTCAATAATATTAATTGCGGTTTCGATTTCGGTTTGGGCAACTGTGAGGTTATTTTGTTGGCGGTTTAAGATGGCAAGATTGTAAATGATGTGCGCTTCTTCTGTTTTGTAACCGAGTTGTTGGGATAGAGATAAGGCTTGGTTGTAGTTTTCAAGGGCGGTAGAATTCTGACCTAAAGCAGCTTGTATTTTCCCCATTTGATTGAGGACTGTGGTTTCTTTTACTTGGTCGTTTAAGTGTCGGGAGATGTTCAGGGCTTGGTTGTAGGCATTCAGGGCCGTTGACCATTCTTTTGAAGCGATGTAGGTGCTACCAATGCCAGTTAAGGCAGTAGCTTCTGCTGCTAAATTACCTGCGGGTCTGGAGATGACTAGGGCTTTGTTGTAGGAGTCTAGGGCATTTTTCCAGTTTCCTGTAGCAGCGTGAATATCACCAATATTGTTGAGGGTGTTGGCGACTGCCGCTTGGTCATTTAATTGATAAAACAGGGGCAAAGCTTGGTTATAGTAATTCAGGGCGCTTTTCGGGTCGGCTAAATCGGTGTAGAGTTGACCAAAACTGTTGATAATAGCGGCTTCTTCGGCTTTGGCACCGGCTTGTTTTGATAAGGGTAATGCTTGATTGTAAGAGTCTAGGGCAGATTGAAATTGTCCGAAATTGGCGTAAATTTTACCCATTGAAAGGAGAGTGAGTGCAGCTTGGGCAGAGTTTCGATCCGCGCGATAGAGTGCGAGGGCTTCTTCTAACTTTTGAAGTGCGAGTTGTCTAGATTCGATGGTTCCTTGGCTGGAAAGTTGATTCCCCTTGATAAATGCTACTTCAGCAGCAGAAACTTTTATTCCAACTGATAAGTCCCACAGGCGAGCAGTTCTATCGTCACTAGCAGTGAGAATTTGGCTACCATCGGGGCTAAATATTGCACTGTTGACCCCTTCCTCATGTCCCCGGAATATGGCTAAAAGATTACCTTTGGTATCCCACAGACGGACGGTTTTATCAACACCAGAAGTAATGATTTGCCGGCCATCGGGACTAAATACGGTACTGTTGACTCTAAAATTATGCCGCTGGAATTCGGCTTTGAGATTACCTTTGGTATCCCACAGGCGAGCGGTTCCATCCCCACCGGCAGTGAGGATTTGACTACCATCGGGGCTAAATACGGCCCTGTAGTCCGGACTCCAGCCTATATCTACATTCTCCCTACCCCGGAACTCGGCCAAGAGATTGCCTTTAGTATCCCACAAACGAGCAGTTGCATAAGGATACCTACTATCAGTCAGAATTTGGCGACCATTGGGACTAAATTTGGCACTGTCGATAAATCCCTCATGCCCCCGGAACACAGCCAGGAGATTGCCTTTGGTATCCCATAGACGGGCGGTTTTATCTAAACTGGCGGTGAGGATTTGGCGACCATCGGGACTAAATACTGCACTGTTGACCTTTCTTTCATGTCCTTGGAATATAGCCAGGAGATTGCCTTTTGTATCCCACAACCGAGCGGTTTTATCTATACTAGCGGTGAGAATTTGACGACCATCCGGGCTAAATACTGCACTGTCGATTCTATGCTCACGCCCCTGAAACTCGGTTAGGAGATTGCCTTTGTTATCCCACAGGCGAACGGTTTCATCGGTAGCGGTGAGGATTTGGCGACCATCGGGACTAAATTCTGCACTCTCGACCGCATTCTCATCCCCTGGCAACTCAGCTAAGAGATTGCCTTTGGTATGCCAGAGGCGGACGGTTGTACCGGTGGTGGTGAGAATTTGGCGACCATCGGGGCTAAAGACTGCACTCTCGACTCGATACTTATCGTCCCGTAACTCTGCCAGTTGAGCGTTATTTTTAGACACGCTTTCCTGAAAGGTTTCTCTGGCAGCTATTTGCTCGGCTTGGGCAGCAATTGCTACTGACAAATCCCACAGACGGGCGGTGCCATCAGAACTAGCGGTGAGAATTTGACGACCATCGGGGCTAAATACGGCACTTCGGACACCTCTTTCTATGTCATGCCCTCGCAACGCAGCCAGGAGATTGCCTTTGGTATCCCAAACTCGCGCAGTTCCATCATAGCTAGCGGTGAGGATTTGACTAGCATCGGGACTAAATACGGCACTGGTAACTCCTTTCTCATGCCCCCGAAACTCTGCCAATAGATTGCCTTTGATATCCCACAGGCGGACGTTGTTTATATCTCTAGTGAGGATTTGGCTCCCGTCGGGACTAAATATGGCTCTTTCGATCCGCTCCTTATGCCCCCGGAACTCGACTAGGACATTGCCTTTGATATCCCACAGGCGGGCTGTTTCATCACTACTGGCAGTAAGGATTTGGCGACCATCGGGGCTAAATATGGCTCTTCTGAGCGAACTCCCTTGGAACTCGACTAGGACATTGCCTTTGATATCCCACAGGCGGGCGGTTCCATCTAAGCTGACGGTGAGGATTTGGCTGCCATCCGGACTGAATACCGCACTATAGACTATCCACCCCATTCCCATTTCCTTAGGCCCCCAGAACTTAACGAGGAGGTTGCCTTTGGTATCCCACAGGCTGATGGGATAAGCTGAATCGGTGGGGAGGATTTGGCTACCATCGGGGCTAAATACGGCGCTGGTGACAGCCTCACCAACCCCCCGCAACACAGCGAGCGCATTGCCTTTGGTATCCCACAAACGGGTGGTTCCATCATAAGCAGTGGTGAGGATTTGGCGACCATCGGGGCTAAATATTGCTGTGCTAACACCATCCTCATGCCCCTGGAACTCGGTTAAGAGATTGCCTTTGGTATCCCACAGACGGGCTTTTTTATCTAAACTAGCGGTGAGGATTTGCCTGCCATCGGGACTAAATACGGCACTGGTGACAGAACTATTGTGTCCTCCAAATATTGCCAGTTGAGCGTTATTTTTGGACACGCCTTCCTGAAAGGTTTCCCTGGCAGCTATTTGCTCGGATTGGGCAGCAATCGCGGCTGAAACGTCCCACAGGCGGGCGATTTTATCCCAACTGCGGGTGAGGATTTGCCTGCCATCGGGACTAAATACTGCCCCCACGCTATTGTTATGCCCCCGCAACTCGGTTAGCAGCTTGCCTTTGGTATCCCAAATTTGAGCGCTGCCATCCCTACTACTGGTAAGGATTTGGCGACCATCGGGGCTAAATCCTGCTACACTCTCGACAGAACTCCAGTCGGAATCTCCATGCTGGCCAAACGCAGTCAGGACATTACCTTTGGTATCCCAAATGCGGGCGGTTCCATCTATACTAGCAGTGAGGATTTGGCGACCATCGGGGCTAAATATTGCACTTTCGACATGATTTTCATGCCCCTGGAACTCGGTTAGGAGATTACCGTTGGTATCCCACAGGCGGGCAGTTTTATCCTGGCTGGCGGTCAGAAAATGCCTGCCATCGGGACTAAATACTCCACTGAGGATAGGCTCCCCATGCGCCTGGAATTCTTTGAGAAGATTACCTTTGATATCCCACAACCGGGCGGTTCCATCCCAACTAAGGGTGAGGATTTGGCGACCATCGGGGCTAAATACGGCTTTTACTAAGCCTACTGATCCGCTACTTCTGTCACTTTTGATCTGGAACTCTGCTTTGAGATTGCCTTTGGTATCCCACAAACGGAGTTTATTCGACCAGCCGGCTGGATCCGCAAGCATATTAACGGTGAGGATTTGGCTACCATCGGGGCTAAATACGGCACTTCTACTTCTACTAACAGACTGATCGTCAGACGCCCCGAACTCGGTTAGGAGATTGCCTTGGATATCCCACAGGCGGGCGGTTTTATCCTCACTGGTGGTGAGAATTTGGCTGCCATCGGGACTAAATACTGCAGCGAAGACTAATTTCTCATGCCCCCGGAACACAGTCAGGAGATTACCTTTGATATCCCACAAGCGGGCGGTTTTATCTGTACTAGCGGTGAGGATTTTCCGACCATCGGGGCTAAATACGGCACTGGTAAGCCTATCCTCATGCCCCAGAAACATGGCGAGTTGCCCGCCAAATGCTTGCACGGGTTGCTGCGTTGCTGATGGGTTGGGTTTTTCCGTTGTCGGTGACTGAGATGGTGTGGCAATCCTGGGTTGGCCGCTGATGGGGATGCTGTAGGTGGTAGCGAATACAACTCCCATCACCAAAGGGAGACAGCGATGCACTTTTCGGTATTTATCTGGCAGCATAATTGTTTCTTGGGAGAGTTAAGAATTGGGAGAGGGGGGGCAACTGAACCTTTCTCTATCGAATCCGTAAAAGCCAAAAGCTATAGTCCCTTGCGGAATTCCGTACTTTTACTTGTTAGATGTTCAAATGTTTAAACATTTAAACATCTAAATGTTTAAAAGCTGTCGTCGGGATTGAACTGCTGGAGATATTGAGCCACCGACAGTTCCACCAGGGAGCTCATTTCCTGGCCGGACTGCGCTGCTGCGGATTTTAGTTGGCGGTGCAGAATTTTGGGCAGATAAACGGTTGTGCGAACAAAGTTGGGGTCTTTGCTTTTGGATAGCGCCACACTGGGTGAAAGGTCGGGTTCACCAGGCTTGAGTTTCTTTGCTTTCAGTAAATCATCAAAGCGGCTCATGGCAGTATCTCCTTTCCAACAGCGGTATAACACCCCCAAGCAGCTTTAGCATAAGGGTCTTTGATAGCGTTTACGGGAACTCCGGCGAGGGCAGCTTTTTGAAATACCGCCAGCCTCCTGATATCAAACTTGAAAATGGGCAATCCCGCTTTTTCGATGGTTGCCCTAGATTCAGCCCCGACTTTACTCGGAGCGGGTGGGATGACTGTCAGTAGGATACGGTAATTCGACTTGAGCGAATAGAGAGCTTCCACCATTTGCAGCATAGCGCTCAGGGCCATAGCATCGGGAGAGCTGGGCAATATTAGCAAATCGCACCCTTCTGCTAGAGTTTTCAGGTCTTCTGGGGTAGGTCGTGCAGGCGTATCGATGACGATATGTTCGTAATCCCTGGCATATCGCACACCTTGCTTTTCATCGACCACTTTGAACGGGAGGGAACCGCGAGCAGCCCAATCTAAGGCACTGCGGTTGAGGTCGCCATCTACCAACAACGCGGGTGCTTTGGTCTGCAAGTAAGCCGCTAAGTGCAGCGCTGTGGTAGTCTTTCCGACTCCGCCTTTAAATGAGGCGATTGTCACAATCATAGGTAAGCCTGTTGAGTCCATCAACCAGATTTTACAATTTAAACATCTGAATGTCTAGATGATTGAATGTTTGGATGATTGAGTTTATAGAAAAAGCCATCCATATTCTCTACGCTCAGGAGTGCAGCCAGAGCGATCGAATCTTTTTCCCAAATCTCCAGTACGTTTGCACTTTAAAAGAAGTAGCGCGCTTGGAAGATTAGCGACCACTTTTAGAGCGCTTCAAATCTGTGCCATACCGCCATCAACAAACAGCTCGATGCCGTTGACAAAGCTGCTGTCGTCACAAGCGAGAAAAACAACGGCTTTGGCAATCTCATCGGGCGTGCCGACTCTTCCCAGAGGGATGGCGCTGACAAAGCTGGCTATGAATTCCTGTCTCTGCTCATCACTCAGTCCCAGGAGATCGTGAGCAGGAGTAGGAACAACGCCAGGACTAATGACGTTAACCCGGATTTTGCGCTCTTTGAGATCGAGAATCCAATTACGAGCAAACGAGCGCACGGCGGCTTTGGTAGCGCTGTAAACACTGAAGGCTGGGGTGCCTACCGTAGTGCTCTGAGAGGCGTTCAGGATGATGGAAGCGCCTAGGGGCAACAGAGGCAGTGCCTTCTGCACGGTGAACAGCAGACCTTTGACGTTAGTGTTGAACATTTTGTCAAAGTGTTCTTCGGTGATTGCTCCGAGTGGGAGGAGTTCTCCACCGCCAGCATTAGCGAAGATCACATCAAGATGTCCTTGTTTTTGCTCGATAGTGGCGAACAGGCGATCGAGGTCTGCCAGATTGGAGACATCGCTCTGAACACCCGTGACGTTTTCACCGATCTCTTTGACGGCAGCATCCAGTAGAGTTTGGCGACGACCCGTGATGAAGACATAGGCACCTTCGGCGACAAAGCGCTTGGCAGTCGCAAGACCGATGCCGCTAGTGCCGCCAGTGACAAGAGCGACTTTTCCTTCTAGTTTTTTCATTTTGGATAAGTCCTGTGGTATTGCACTCGCTGCTTACAACTTGAAAACAGCATATTTAACTCTTCGGTCATTGTGGGATGAGCCAAAACTCCATCGCGCAGAACGATGTGCGGCATCTGAGCTTGCATCACCATCTGCACCGTCAAAATCACTTCACCTGCTTCATGACACAAGAGCGAGCATCCGAGAATCCGACCTGTTTCAGTATCCACGAGTGCGTTCATCATTCCATCGGTTTGACCCTCTGTTTCCGCTCGCGTAATGTCTGCGGCATCCAGCTTGCTACTCGGATGGCATAATAATACCCTTATTGCTGTGCTTCGGTTTCGGTCAGACCTACATGAGCCAGTTCTGGATCGGTGAAAAGACAGGATGCAACCATCAATCAAGTTCGCTTTGACAATCCGATAATCGTCGAGTACCACATAGGTGTATTACATAGGTGTATTACGGCGCCCATTGATATCGCCTAACGCCCAGATATTCGTTACGTTCGTCTCCCGGCACTTGTTGGCTGGGAATGAATGCGCGTGCATCCGTTGCCACACCCTCCGCGATCGATGGCAACGCGCAAATGCAAACATTGAAGTTCCATTGGACTATCGGCATCTTGAATCTGATGTTTAGTTGCACTGCCAGAGCGATCGCCCCTTAACACCTTCACATTCAGCAACTATTTGCTCCATTCGTCCCATGCTGCCTTCGCCACTTTTGCGATGACTTCTTCGCGTACCGCATCGTTTGCCCCAGAATCTGAAACAAAAACAGCGATCGCCATGTGTTGTCCATTAGGAAGCGTTACAAGTCCAACATCATTGGTTGCAGCCGTCACTCCATTTACAGTAGACGAAGTACCAGTTTTGTGCGCCACAATTGTCCCATTAGGCAACAGCCCTTTAATGCGCTTTGCACCTGTAGTTGTCTCTGTCATCAATTGCAGCAATAAAGCTTGACTAGATTTTGAAAGCCCTTTTCCCTCATGAAAGGCGCGCAACAAAACGACGGCGGCATCAGGTGTCGCATAGTTACGATACTGCACTGCTGTGTCTTGCCCGAGTTCCTTCTCCGTGTTAGCAACAACGATATTGTTGATGCCAAGACCGCGCAAATACTCCGTGACAATCATTGGCTCGCCGACTTGTCGTAACAGCACATCAGAAGCCGTATTATCACTTTCAGAAACCGTGTACTTTAATAGTTCAGCCAGACTGAATTCTATTCCCTGCGATTTCTCGTCGAGAATCCGACTACCCTGGAGGACATCGCTGGCTTCAACACGAATTTTCTGGTCTAGCTTCAGTTTTCCTTGGTCTACTTGAGCCAGAACAGCCATTGCAATAGGAAACTTGTAAACGCTTTGCATCGGAAATTGCTGATTTCCATTCAGAGTGACTGACTCTCCGGTTTCTAGCACTGTGGCTGTCACCCCAACGCGCCCTTGAGCTGCTTGAGAAATTTGTTCGATTTGATGGCGTAATTCATTTGTGCGATCGGCGTTGGATATTGTGATACCGCTCGGTGTACTTGTCTCCTTGTTGGGGGTGTCTTCTGTATTACTGGAGTTAACGCTTGTGCAACCAAGAGTCAGTAAAAACAAGCAAAAGGTGTAAAGGCAAGCTTTTTTAATCGCTGGAATCATGTCAATAGTTCTCGGTTAGGGTTAAGCCGTATTAAGGATAGAATAAGTTAGGGCTTAGATTTTAATTCCTGTACCTCTGTGCGTTGGCTTTATAGTTTCCTAAAAACCCGCCGTAGATTTCTGGAACACCTTCACTCTTGTTTGAGAGAACGGGTAGGAGTTTGGCGTCTATATGACCAAATGTAAAATTTTGTGTGCGACTCCCTTAAAATAACGGTCGCTGTATTTGCTATTATTTATCTAAAAGTCTTCTTCTAGCGTATTACCGTTATCGCGTAACCAGTTTTTTGCAATTTGATAATTGGGGACTTGGACGGCGACTATATTCCAAAATATGGATGTGTGATTACTTTCTAGCAGATGGGCTAATTCGTGAACAATCACATAATTTATGACAAACATGGGGGCTTTAATCAGTCGCCAGTTGAAATTTAGGTTGTTCTTAGACGTGCAGGAACCCCAATGATATTTGCTATCTGTGATTTTTGCTAGATTGAATTCTACACCCATACGTACTGCATAAATTTGAACGCGAGGTAAAATCTGTTCTTTAGCTTTTTGGATGTACCAGTTCTTAAAAACCTCACCGCGCTGTTTTGCTTGTGCTTTAGGTACTAAAAATCGATTACTAACAAATTGAATTTCCTCATTACTATCTGATAGTTCCAGTTGATAATTACGCCCCAAATAAGGCAAAGACTCACCATTAACTAATTCTTTTCCTGGGGGAGAGAGAGGCGGATGATACTTTTGTTCGTGGTGGGTTTTTTCATAAAGCCATAGTTTTCGTGATTCTATAACTTCCTGAATTTTTTCGAGGTCTGTGCCAGTGGGTGCTTTAACAACAATAGAGCGATCTCGCTCAACAGTAATAGTTAGCTTTTTGCGTTTAGGAGAATATACAATCTCGTAGTCAAGTTTCATTTTAGTTTAGTCAGCCTAGTTTAGTCAGCGTATAAAATGGTATCATTATTTTTCTTAGCTAATTCCATTATTCGCGAAATAATCCGTTTGCGATTTTGAACTATGTTAGGTAATTTTATAAAGTCAGGTGATAAGAGGATTTTCTGAATTTCAGATTGGAGTTTATTAGAGGCGGGAATACTTTCCCAAAAACCAGTTAGTTGCAATTCTTGTTCGATTACCATGAACACTTGTTGAGTCAGTGCCACGTTCTGGGCAACCCGAGCTTCATCTAGTTCTGTATCACCAAAACATTCAGTTTTGAACATCCGAAAAAAAGGCATTTGTTTTTTCTTGTGCAATCCATAAGTAGGCTCGTTTTCGGCATTTTTAATGCGCTGACGTAGTTTTTCTAACTCTGCGTAGATTGTCTGCCAGTTGTCTTTGAATTGTTCGAGGATTTCTGCAAGGGCTGCGGCAAAAGAGGCTTGTAGCTCGGGGTCATCATCTAGTTCGGTATCGATGTGGTGACGAATAGCGTGTTCGACAACCGCAACTTTGGTTTTAGTACGATCGCGCTTGCTGACTTCACGCTCAAAGTTATCATCTAAAATAGAAATCGGCTTAATTTTGAGATCGATACCTTGGGAAATTAGGTAAGCATCGGTAATTGCTCGTAGTTTGGCGGGAATGCCTTTCATACTAAGGCGAGAATCGCGAAAGTGATTGCTAGCTTGCACGTTAATGTTAGTTAAGGCCTGATAGTCAGACATATAGCGCAGGGCTTCTTTAGCCGGGAAAACTAAGTTAAGACTGCGAGTAAATTCTTTGAATGCTAGAATAAACTTAAAGCGAATGTCTTCATCATAAAAGAGATCGAAAAAGGCATCAACATCGCTCAAGTCAGTGAGTTTCTTTTGAGCAAGCATTTCCATAATCGCCCGATGGTTTGCTTCTAACTGGCGAATTTCTGCTTCGGGAAAACTGAAGGTGTCTTCGACTTCCTTTTGTTCGCGTTCGTCGTAGTTATCCAGTGCTTTCTTGAGGTGATGCCCAATGCCAACATAATCTACAACAAAGCCTTTTTCTTTATCGGCACCACCGACACGGTTAACACGGGCGATCGCCTGTAACAAACTATGAGCTTGGATAACTTTATCGAGATACATCACCTGTTCGATAGGGGCATCAAAGCCTGTTAGTAGCATATTATTAACAATGACAATGCCGATTTCACCCGTAATACCACTATCTTCGCTATCAAAGGGTAGTTTAAAGCTTTTGATCGTAGTCTTGTGTTTGGAAGAGTTAGAGTATGCCTTGAGGTGCGGTAGATCGTTGTTATTACCAGAAATAACTACATCAGTCTTGAGTTTTTTGAGGCGTTCGAGGTTGAGATTATGGGGGTTAGATTGCTCTAATTGAGTAATAGTATCGGCTAGGGCAAGATCGAGGTGGGTTTTATAGCGCACGGCGGCTTCGCGAGAGGTGGCTACGACTTGGGCTTTGTAACCATTAGGAAAAATTGATTGCAGATAATGGGTAATGATATCCTCGGCTTTTGTAGCTATGGTTGATTCAGCTTCTAAGTAAGCATCGCGGGAACCATAGCCCAAAATTTGAAGGCGCTCGGTAAGGTTATATTCGCTAAAGACATCTTCAAAGGCGCTGTCCATACCTGATTGGTCTGGTATTTCGGCGTTATGAGTACGGCCTTCGTAAACTATCTCTAAAGTGACTTTATCGGCAATTGATTGGCGCATGGTGTAACTGTCGATGTAATCGCCAAAGACACGCACAGTTTTGTCGATGGGGGTTCCGGTGTAGCCGATGCGAGAGGCGTTGGGGATAGCTTTGTCGAGATTGGCTCCCAGGAGGCTGTATTGCGATCGGTGTGCCTCGTCGGTCATTACCAGAATGTTGGTGCTGGGGTTGAGTTCGGGGAAAGTTTCCTGTAGATCACGCTCTTGGAATTTATGGATCATCGCCATAACGAGATCCGAGGAGTCGCTACGCAGAAGTTCCTTAAGTTTGGCAATACTGTCGGCGGCTTTGACCGTGAAACCGATATTTAGACCAGTTTCTGCCAATTGTTGCTCTAACTGGGTGCGATCGGTGATAAATACCACTTTCCACTGGGAGAGGTTGGGATGGCAGTACATGGCTCGTACCATAAACATCATGGTGAGGGACTTGCCTGAGCCTTGGGTATGCCAAATGATGCCGCTACGCGATCGCGGGGTTGTGCCTTCTAGGAGGCGCTGCACGGCTTTTTTGACGGCGCGAAACTGTTGATAGCGCCCTACAATTTTGATGGTTTCGCCTTTGTCGTTAACGGAGAAGAGGGTGAAATTGCGGATGATTTCTAGCAGGTTATTATGGTCAAGCATTCCTGCAACGAGACGCTGCTGATCGTTGGGGCTACTGGCTCCGCGCTCTAGGTCTTCCAGGGTGCGAGGGTAAGGATCGGCCCAGCGATAAAAGTATTTTTCGGTGTGGGTGGAAATGGTGCCAAATTTGGCTTCGTTACGACAGGTGGCGATGATGAATTGATTATAGAAAAACAGGGGAGCGCTACCTTCTCCCTTGGCTCCGCGCTGTTCGCTGTAACGCATGAGTTGGTCTATTGCTTCGGGAATCGCGTCTTGTACTTTTTGCGATTTGCATTCAATGACGACGATGGGTAAGCCGTTGAGAAATAGGACAATATCGGGAATGATGTGGTGTTCTGTGCCGAGAATGCGGATTTTGAATTGGCAAATAGCGATAAAGGAGTTATTGCTGGTATGAGCAAAGTCTACAAATTTGACGGTGGGGCTTTTTTCGCCTGTTTTGCGGTTTTCGGAGACGCTGGTATTTTCTTGGAGTAGGGTGAAGAGATGGCGGTTATTTTCGAGGAGGTTATTGCTGGGGAAGTTGGCGGTAAGTTGTTTGATGACTTCTTCGATTTGGTCAGTTTCGAGCCAAGGGTTAATGATTTGCAGTTGTTGGCGCAAAATTGGCAAAATTACAACTTCGGTAAAACTGGCCCGATCGCTATCTTGGGGTTCCTGGTGTTTGTGGAGGTCACGTACTTCCCAGCCTAAGCCCTGTAATTGATCGAGCAATGGCTTTTCGACGTGGTTGCGTTCATCAAGTTTGATAGCGGTTGGGGTTTTATCTGGTTGCATAGGGTTCCTGGAGTAAATTGAGTGGCTGTGTGTACCAAATGACGTGTAAGTATTGCCAGTTGGGGATTTTTTCATCAAGGGCTTTTGTAGAAAGATTTATAGACTCATTTGTCCACCAAATTTTAGCTGCTCGCGGTTAATCATGGGTATCTCCTAAAGTTTGGCTGTTTTTGGTGGTTTAATCCTTTCAATGGTGATGGTTTTGCGAGGTGATTTTTATGGGCTAGCTGGCTCTTTTTCTTTGAGTAGGTTGGTTACACGGATTTTGCCAGTTAGGAGATCCTGCATAAGCCCATTTTTTTGATGTTGAAGTTTGTTTAAATTACTTTTAAGATTTGATATTGAATTATCAAAGTGCGTCAGCCTTTTAGAAATAAGCTTTTGTTCTGATGGTTTAGGTAATGAAATTCTTAGAGGATGTATATCATTACGGTTTAGTGATGGAGAGCCTGATTTAGTTCCAAATCGTTCAAGCTCTAAATATGAAAAGAGATAATAAATATACTTTTCATTATTGCCAAAAAAATTAGTTACATACAGGCTTGTATCGTGCGCCCAAAAGTCTACATCAAGATAATAAACATTTCCTATAGAGCCTTTTCTTCCCACAACAACATTAGGGCTATTTGATGTACTAATGTTGTGAAATCCAATGATTCCGGATGATGAGATAACTGGATATTCTCCAGCTATAAATTCGACTTCTGTAATATCATGACCACGTTGTAAAGAGGCGATTTTCCCAATTATTTTAACTTCCCACTCTACGGGAATACGCCCGATCGCAGAATCCTTAAATTCATGGGTGGCTTCACTGCGGATGTTGCCGTTTTCGTCGATGCCTTTGGTCAGTAAGTCCTGCATCAGTCCCGTTTTAATGCGCTGCTGCTTGGCAATTATGGCTTCGGTTTGGGTGAGCGCGCGATCGATCGTAGACAGAACCTCAGCAATTTGTTCTTGTTCTTTAATAGATGTTGGATAATTAAACTGAATTTTGTTCAGTTTTTGTTTGTTTAACGTAGCTCCTTTAATCGCCTGATCTACACCTTGGAGCAAATCCCATTGTTGTAGCCCATAGTAAAGAAAACTTGGTAAAATATTGCTATTACATAATCCTGCAATAGCTTCATTAGTATATAAATCCTTTCCTGCAATAGCTACACGTCCAATAGTGAGCTTAAAGCTAAGAATAACAGTACCTGCTAATAGTCGTTTAACATTTGAATTTTTGATTCCTTCTTTGGTGATATATTCTGCTGTATCTGTGATAACTCTTTGGTTTAAATCCCTGATTGAAACCCAAACATTCCCTGTTGATTTATCTACATCCCAATAGATAGGGTTAGCCCGCGATGGTGTTCCACCTATGGTAATGCTACAGATTTCACCTAATAGAGCAATATCCCAGCCTTCTATATTCATTTAGCCAAATACCCCAACTTACTCAAATAATCATTTAACTCGGCCAAAGTCTCCTCTCGCTCTACCTCCAACTCCCGACTTGATACCGCATACTTATCCCAAAGCTTCTCAACCAAGGCAATCAGCGATCGTTTTGCCCCATTCAAATAGCGCGTTAATTGCTCCTGCACCCAATCATAGAGCTTCTGCAAAATCAGCCCCTTCGCCTCCTCCGTCGTTAATGGCCCACCAATAGCCACCAATAACCCATCAATGCGTGTCAGTCGCTTTTTTAACGCCTCTTTATCCTTAGTCAAACCAGCAATCTTGCGTTTATCATCTTTGTCATTAGATTTTAGCCCTGCCATATCCGCCATCACCTGCTGAATCAATGCCTCAGTTTCTGCTCGAAACTCCTCTCCACCAACCCGCTTTAGCCGCAACTTTATATCTAACTCTGTCTGCTTCTCCTTGACATCCGCCTTCAAATCCTTGATCTGCTTTTCAAGGTTGGCGATCGCATCATGCTCTGCCTTATACTTTGCCAACTCCCGCGCCGCCGAAATACCTGACACATTCTTAAGATCGTCCATCAAATCCTTCAACACCTTCTTAATCGAACTCGCCGTTACCGCCTCATCCTCCTCTGGTTCATAACTTGCCACCTCCTGCGCCGTTTCAATCGCCTCACTCAGTTCCCCTTGGGCTGCGCTAATTTGACCTTTCAAATCTTCGATCGCCTTCACCTCCTCTTGAAAAAATGCCGCAATCAGATACTCATCAGGAATCAGCGTATGATGCCAACCTGTATTAATGATCGTTTTCAAGTCATAGCGAATCTGTTGCCACCAATTGACAAACACCCCTGCCGCCTGAAACTCATCCAACACCTCCAACCCAATCAGCTTATCCTTTAACCCCGTCAGCAACTCCCACCGTACCTCTGGCATTTTCTTGCCTTTGCCCACCAACTGAGTAAAATCCTCCCGTGCCACCTGCCACCAGCTTTCTAGGGCCTCATAGTGTTGATTAATAGTATTTTGGAGATTAGCATCAGCTTCCAACGTTGCCTTAATCGCAGGCTTAGTAGCGATCGCCTCTACAAACGCCAAATAACCTTCACGCAACGGCCCAAACAACGTCTTAGATTCCACCTTAAACCGGGCAAAATCTACCGCTTGAGCTGCCACTTCCGACTGGGGAATCCCACCAATCAAATGAGCCGTCACATCTTCGGGTTCAGGTTCGGGCGTATTGTCCACATAGCGGCGAATATTCAGATTGTAATCATGCTGCTCAACAATTTCTTGCTTACTCACCAAACGGCTGTATTTGGGATACTCCTTTTTGTGCGTAAACACAAAATCAATTTTCTCAATATCTTCAGGGCGTAACTTATTCTGAGCCTTACCCTCCGCAAATTCGTGATCGGCATTCACAAATAAAATTTTATCCTGCAATTCATCGGGTTTGCTCTTATTCACCACCAAAACACAGGCAGGAATCCCAGTGCCATAAAACAACCCCGACGGTAAACTAATAATCGCCTCAATCACATCATTCTCAATCAATTTTTCCCGAATCAGCTTCTCCTTCCCCCCCCGAAATAACACCCCATGCGGCATAATTGTCGCCATGTGTCCGTCAGATTTCAGACTAGCAATCATGTGCTGCACAAACATCAAATCCGCTTTCTTACCCTTTTCTGGGCAAAACTGCCAAAAGCGATCACTAAATTGCAAACTAGCCCGACTATAGTCCTGCGAAAAAGGCGGATTAGCCAAAATGCGATCGAACTTACGAATTTGGCTATTTTCTAAAATCTGCGGATTTTCCAGCGTGTCCCCATTTTCAATGGTGAAACGGCTGATATTATGCAGTATCATATTCATGTTGCAAATTGACCAAACCGTACCATTAGACTCTTGACCGTACAGAGCCAAATTATTCGGGTCTTGTCCCTGCTCTTCCACATACTGATAGGATTGGATTAAAAAGCCTCCCGACCCCACAGTCGGATCATAAATCGTCTTTCCCGCCTCTGGTTTTACCAGTTGCACCAATAGCCGTACCACTTCAAACGGCGTATAAAACTCCCCCGCTTTTTTACCTGCACTATCGGCAAAATACTTAATCAGATACTCATAAGCAGCCCCTAACAAATCGGGGAACTCAAAGTTATCGTTAACTAATACAAAATTAGGCTGATTAAAGTGATCGAGTAAGTCTTTCCACTTCTGATCGTGAATCTTGGTTTTACCCTTAATAGCATTAAAGTTAATATTGTTTTTTAGCACCCCCGTCAAGGCATCATTAGCCTCTTCTACCGCCGCGATCGCCTTATTCAGCATATTGCCAATATCTTGCTTGAGATGCTTCAGTGGTGGCACTTGATTACCATCTTCATCTAACCAAGCTTCATGCCAACGGGCGCGTGGTGGCACAAAAAACGTCTCGCCATAGGAATTTTTATCTTCCAGCAGTTCCTCTAAAATTTTTGGGTCATTAATATGAGCATAGGTTTTTTTAACTTCGTTGCGCTTGCGATCGAATTCATCCGACAAGCGTTTAATGAATAGCATTCCAAAGATAAATTCTTTGAACTCTGAAGCATCCATCTTGTTACGCAGAATATCGGCGGACTTGAAGAGAAAATTCTCTAATTGACTGAGAGTAATCTTATCTTGCTGCAAGGTAATTTTTCCCACTCCTTAAGTTTGACTAAGCTATCAAGTGTAAATAATATTTTTGGTATCGCAATCGCGCCCATCCTGAATGAGAATGAAAATAGTGGCAAATATTTAAGCTGCTTTATCTGGCTTGGCTTTAGCTCTCTGCTTAAAGCTTTCAAAGTCTACAACTTTAGAGTTAATAGCAGCCTGCCACACATCCTTAATAAGGTTAGCTAGCTGGGGAATAACAATTAGTACAAATTGACCGATGCCTTTATTTTTTTTGTCCGCTACTTTCATTACCTGGGGCATATCAGTCCAGTCCTGCTTTACCCAATAAACTTCATCGTTAACAACGACCAAGTGTTTATTTCTGAGGCTGTCATCAAAGCCAGTCTCGTTAAGGAACTGAATAATTTTCCTAACTGTCTGCAAGGAAACTCTTTGCCTGAGATGGCCGATCGCTCGAATCTCTAATACCTGTTCCCATGTATAAATTACCGTCGGCTTCTTGGAATTGCCGTACTTCTGGGGCATCACTACCCCTGTCCTGTCCAAGTAGGCAAGACGGCTAGATGTTGTCCCAGTTAGGGCTAAAGTTTCTTGACGGGTAAAGCCTTCCATAGCAATCGCTCTCCTACAATACCATCTGGCAACTCCACTGCAACGGAATTGCCTCTCCCTGTAACATACACCTATTCCTTCAACGTCTTAAGAAAAATTTAACATTTCTTAGGGTTTTACACGTACACCTTGTAAAACGTTATGTTACTTTGTAAAAAAGATGATTAACCCAGGTGAACTATATGCCGAAGGGAAAAAACCAGCACGTTGTCCCCCATCAGACTGGATGGGCAGTGGAGAGAGAAGGCGCTAGCAAAGCCACGCAGGTATTCGCCACCCAGCAGAAAGCCATTGACCGAGCACGAGAGATTGCTCAAAACCAACAATCAGAGGTAGTAATTCATCGGCAAGACGGGACGATTCGGGACAGAGACAGCTACGGTAATGACCCCTGCCCTGCGAAAGATAGAAAGTATTGAGGTTTTGTAAGAGCGATTAACCCAGTACACC
The DNA here is from genome assembly GCF_036701945.1 of Microcoleus sp. MON1_C1. Lineage (NCBI taxonomy): Bacteria > Bacillati > Cyanobacteriota > Cyanophyceae > Oscillatoriales > Microcoleaceae > Microcoleus > Microcoleus sp. MON1_C1. The sequence continues at coordinate 35,033 of NZ_JAUBRO010000052.1, forward strand.
GGGGAACTCGCTCTTAGTGTTCTGTCAAATTGAGTAAATTCGATTTCCCCCCCCTTATAAAAATGAATTTGTGCATTAATCCTCATTGCTCGAATCCGAAAAATGCCGACAATAATTTATTGCTCTGCTCTAGCTGTGGGTCTAATTTGTTGCTAGGAGGGCGCTATCGCGCCACCCGCCTACTGGGAGAAGGTGGCTTTGGCAAAACTTACGAGGTCAGCGATCGTGGCCTGCCTCCAAAAGTTTTAAAAGTTTTGATTAAAAACACCCCCAAGGCTATAGAACTATTCAAACGAGAAGCCGAAGTTCTATGCCGCCTCAATATTGTAGGAATCCCTAAAGGTGAGGAGTATTTCACATTTACTCCTGGTAACACTCAGAAACAAGTGCATTGCTTCGTAATGCAGAAAATTGAAGGCGAAAATTTGCAAGATTGGATGTCCCAGCGGGATAATCGACCGATCGGCGAAAAGAAAGCCCGTCTTTGGGTAGAGGAGTTAGTGCATATCCTGAGCGACATCCACGAAAATCAGTTATTTCACCGGGATATTAAGCCGTCCAACATCATGATTTCTCAGGACGGATTGTTGGTATTAATAGATTTTGGAACGGTACGGGAACTCACCCACACTTATGAAAGCAAACACGCAGCGAAGCAAATCACGACTATTCATACCCCTGGCTACGCTCCTTTGGAGCAATTTAATGGTCAAGCTTCCCCACAATCCGATTTTTTTGCCTTGGGTCGTACTTTTGTTTATTTACTAACGGGAAAGCATCCTAATGAATTCAACAATCCTTACGAACACGATCTTTACACTGACGAATTAGAGAATTGGCGCGATGAAGCCCCCCATGTTTCGCCCGCGTTTGCAGATTTTATCGACCAACTCATGGCGCGACCTCTTCAAAAGCGCTTTGCAAATACTCAGGCAATTTTGCAACGGCTTAAGGAAGTTGACGAAATTTTGCATCCTCCTGTAGTCATTACGTGGGAAAGGTACCGATTGCAAAGAAAGTTGCAAAAAATGCAGAGGGACGAAGAACTTTGGTCGTCTTATCGCCAATTATCTCAACATTTCTCTGAGAGCTTTTCAAATGTACAACCTGCATTGGAAAACCCAATAGTTTGGCAAAAAGTTGCGTTTGACCGCACGTTGGGCGATTTATCTTCTGGACACTCAGCACCTGTACGCTGCATCGCTATTAGTCCAGACGGGAAGTTGCTCGTTAGTGGTGGCGACGATCGGATAGTCAAAGTTTGGAACATCAATGAGGGAGAAGAAATTTACACACTTATAGGTCACTCAGACAGCGTAATTTCTGTAGCTATTAGCCCAGACGGCGAAACTTTGGCGAGTGCTAGTACCAATCAAACCATTAGATTGTGGAACCTAAAAACCGGGCAAGAAATTAAAGCTTTCTTAGGGCATTCAAAGCCTATAACTTGCGTCGCTTTTCATCCAAAAAAGAATTCTGTTTTATTTAGCGGCAGCCTCGATACAACTGTCAGCGTTTGGAATCTTGAAACCGCTCAAATAACGCATACCTACGCTAGACATACTAACGGCGTTACTTGCCTAGCCGTTCACCCCAACGGACAAATTATAGCCAGCGGCAGCCACGATTGTACTGTCATCGTTTGGAGTAACCACACGCTCGCTGGTCATTCTGCTCCTGTGCTATGCTTAGCAATTAGTCCAGATGGACAAACTCTGGTTAGTGGCAGTCAAGACCAAGAGATTAAAGTATGGAACCTGAGCAACGGTGAGCTGCTTCGTACTTTTACCGGACATTCCGCCGCTGTCTCTTGTCTGGTAATAAGTCCAGACGGGCAGACTCTTGTTAGCGGTAGCGAGGATACAACCATCAAAGTTTGGAACTTAGAGACGGGGGAGGAAATTAAAACTCTCGCTCCGAATTTAGCATCTGTTACCTCTTTAGCTATTAGTTTTAATGGTCAATTTTTAGTTAGTGCGAATGAAGATTTTAGCATAAAACTGTGGAAATAGTGCATTAATTAATGTAATAATTCACACCCCTAATTTTGCTAGTTGATAGTACCCAATAATACATCGATATTCGTCAAACTTTCCCGTTACACCATTCGGCTAATAAGCCCGTAATCTCGCCCTCGCGTAAAGTTATTTTTCTTGGTAGAATCAGATAAAGCCACAGGCTTATGCGATCGCAAGACGTAATTAATTTAATTTCTTTCCTAAATCCAGAGAAATCCCAAAAACTGCATTTTCGATGTTCTCCTGTGAAGGCGTCCGTATTTCAAATCCATACTTCTTGTACCATTTGACAAGGCTGGGATTATTATTGATGTCTTTTTGAGTTAGAGAACCGTAGATTCGCTTAATTCCCCGCTGACGAGCTTTCTTTATCGCAAACTGCAACAGGTGAGTGCCCAGCCCCCTGCGACGGTAATCGATTGGCTTGGGTTCAACTAGCCGTCTCAAAAGAGCTGCCCCTAAGTGCGGGGGAGCGTGAATTACATCGTCGTGAATCAAGATATCGCCTATCACCAACTTATCAGGCGGATACAAAACGCCTTCGAGCCTACCAACTTCGCTGTTGCGGTACAAGAGTTTGGCAATAAAATATGAGTCTTCGTCCCCGTTTACTTGCAGGCGGTATTCTCGTCCTTGGCGATCGCAAATAATCATCTGATCATTGTTTTCTAATGAATTTTCCAACATCATTTGTTTTTAGAATACCCGATAGCGATTGTGCCTCACAGAATCTACGATGACCCTTATTTCCCTTGGCACCTCTTGCTACCACGTTAAGAAATCCCCGCCTACCGATGCAGTAACACAGTAAGTGCGGCAAACTCTCTAGTATCGAGTCGAGTAGACACCAAGCATGAAAATAGAGGGACACGGACAAGCCAAGATACTCACGCAACAGGAAATCGAACTCTTATTTAACGAAGGTTTACAGAGCGACCGAGATCGCGCCCTCTTTGGAGTTTGCCTCTACACCGCCTGTCGGATTGCCGAAGCGTGCAGCTTGAAAGTCATCGATGTCTTTACCCCGGCGAATGTCATCCGCTCCGAAATGATCATCCGCAAGGGCAACACCAAAGGCAAGCTCGGCACCCGCACTATCCCAATCATTCAAGAGTTGAGGCTGCTGTTAGAAACCTACTCACATCCCTCACACCCCTACCTATTCCCCAGCCGCCACCTCAACCACCGCTGGAAGCACGCAAACCCGGAAGCCGCCTCTCATCTATTCCAAGAAGCCTGCGAAAAAGTCGGCATCATCGGCGCTTCCACCCACAGCCTCAGAAGGTCGGCACTCACCCAGATGAGCAATGCGGGTATCCCGCTGCGGATTATTCAAGAAATCAGCGGACACCGCAACCTCGAACAGTTGCAGAAATACTTAGAAGTGCGGCCCGACCAAGTAAGGGGAGCCGTCTCCGCACTCTCTACCCTTTCCTACGTCAGGAAAATTATATATCCTGATTCAGCTCTCCCAAGCCCACAAAATCCGTTGCCGACTGAGCAACTGTCACAAGCCCAAGCAGACTCCTCGGCTCAAGAAATTCCCGATTGGTGACGAGCAATTTTATGACTTCATCGGCCAATCTATTAACGCCTGGTTTGCGTCTGATGACGATGGTATCGACTGGAGAAGACTCGAAAAAGAGCTCATCGCTTACTCCAAAGAAGTTGAGGTGGAGTGGAGGAAGAAAAAACTAGCGCAAGATTGGGCTGAGGCAATCATGGCAGGGCGGATGTGATTCCGATCGCCCGATCGTCCCCAAAAATAAAAAGCCCCCCGGCGCATGGAGGAGGGCTTTTTAATTTAATGGGTGATTAGGTATCGAGTTGCGCCACGCTTTCAAATCATCTCTAACAACGTAGCGCTCGGTTGCAGCTATCTGTAGCGCTCGGTTGCAGTTAGCTTGTGACGTTGGAAGCGAACACAAAAATCTGATCATCGTTCAATTGTTGAAGTTGCTGCGGGAGTTGCCAGCGCTGATCAAATTTCTAGCGAAGTCGGCAAAGGGCAATTTGGCGAAAGCAAGAGTTCGGCCTCAGCAACCCAAATCCCCACACCGCCTTCTTTGTGGGCATAGTAACTATCAAACTCCGAGCAAGACACCTTCGCCAAAGTTCCTTGCCGAGACACCTGCCACAACAATACAAAAAGGGTATAAAAGTTGGCTTAGTATTATCCAACGGAGATTGTGAGATGCTGAAAAATGATAGTTTCTTAATTTATTTCCTCTCCTACCCTGTCTGTTTAATCTATCTTTTAAAATGAACTAAAAAATTTCTCGTGAACGAGTAATGCCTTAACCGTATATATTTCAGCCTTTGACTGGACGTTTTACCAGCCAAAAATAGTGCCTATCGTATACCAACTTATCGAAGAGTATTCGATTATGATATAAATTTCTCTATCTAGAGATCTTTTCTCTATCTAGAGATCTTTTCTCTATCTAGAGATCTTTTCTCTATCTAGAGAGGAGATCTCGTGATTTTTCTATATCAAAATTTTTAACGAGAGCTTGCTCTGCGTAAGCATTACAGTATAATTAGAGGAATTAGAAATTTAAGGAGGTTGTTATGCTGCTGTCACCCTGGAGAAAACGAGTGAGTCCCGCTTTATTGCCCGAGTTAACACAGGCCAGTGAAGGATATGTCATCTCTTTTGGGATGGCATATCTCTCAGTTTTTATAGATGAGGAAATGTGGCTTTATTTCGGGCATCTAAATAAACACAAACACGCAAAATCGGGTTCTAAAAAGCAAGCCGTAAACAAAAAAGCGCTAGTAGCACCGGGCTTCTAACGCTTCTTTGTTATTTTAAATAAACCTTAACTTTTGTCGATCGAACCTGGGGAGGAGAGACAACAAAAGTTAGTCCACCATTCATGAATCGGCCTCGAAAAAAGAGCGCCGACTACTTCTATCATGCCATACATTGAGAAAAAAACAATAAAGCGCTTTTTCGGCGTTGTCTTGACTGTTTACGCTATAGGTAATGCTAGCTGTAGCGGTGCAAACAAGCAAATTGTGAATTATAGCGCTACCCATAGCGTAAAAAGCCCTTTAGATTCCGTCGGTGACTCAAGAATAGCACAACCCCCCCTAACTACGGCACTTAAACGGAATTTCTTTGCTATCGGTTTTGAAGCGATGGGGGGTACGGTGTAATGGTTGCTAACTTTAACCAATCGACTCGCAAACTCCTCAACAGCAGCAAGTCTAACCCTTGCCCCGTCTGCGGCCGCACTAAAGATGGAGATTGCCGCATCAGCGACGACAGCAAGATGGTTTTGTGCCATCAAAACTTTGACCACACTAAGACTCAACAACCCGACGTTTGGCACTTTGACGGCACAAGCTCAGATAACCGATGTGGTGTCTACGTTTACAAAGAGCCAACCACTAAAAGCATCCGTCCCAAACAAACTCGCTACTGGGAATATCCGGCCCGCGACGGTTCGCGACTGGTACGTGTAGTCCGGACTGACGATGGCGAGGGCAACAAGAAAACTTGGCAGCAGCATTGGGACAAGAATAAACAAGACTGGGTGGCAGGTTACGGCGATATTGATCGGGCCAGCATCCCAATTTACCGACGCGCTGAAGTCAGAGAGGCAATAGCAAAAGGTGAACCAGTTTACATAGTCGAGGGGGAACCTTGCGCGGATCTACTTTGGAAACTTGGAATTGCTGCAACTACTAACATCGCTGGTGGTGGCAAGTTCACATTAACCGACAGTATGGACTTGCAAGGCGCAGAGCGTATTGTAATAGTCCCCGACAGAGATAAAAAAGGAATTGAGCACGCCGAAAAAGTTGCCGAATACTTTCCTCACGCTCTCTGGCTCTACCCATTCCCAGAATCAAAGTTTTGGGAAAATTTGCCCAAAGACCACGGCTTAGATATCGCCGATTGGATTGAGCATCACAACATAACAGCAGAGGATATCAAGGCAGCGATCGGATGCAAAAAACCGACTGCGATAAACCAATCGGGAACCTGGGCAAAATTATCCATGCGAGAAGCGGCAGAGCAAGCCCGGAAAATTTTGCGATCGGAACAAGACGAACTCACCACCAACATCAAACTTGAGGAAGTCCGGCAGGCGGCAGGTATAAGCGAGTATGCTTGGGAGCATAAAATTGTCAAGCCGTTAAAAAGAGATATGGACGCCGAACGGTTTAAGCTCGAACTGCTGGGTTTGATACAAATGGACGATGCCGTTGAGCGTTGCCGCCAGATAGCGCTACTTGCTCCTAAATACAGCATGAGTGCCGGAACAATTAAGGAAGCTATGGCGGCGATGAAAAGTCGCACGCAGACTGCCGAGGTTCAGGTGCTTAGCTTTGACGATCTACTTGCTTCAGAAAGCGAAGCCCTCGAATGGACTGTGCAAGAGCTTTTGCCTGTAGGCGAGACTGTGCTGTTTGTTGCTTTGCCGAAGGTAGGTAAAAGCAAGGCGGCCGTGGATTTAGCTTTCTGTGTGGCTACCGGAGAAAGTCAGTTTTTAGGGAGAGAAGTCCGGCAGGGCAAGGTGCTGCTAATTTCTCCCGACGCTTCCAAACAATCCCTAAAGCACGAGATGCTAAAACGTGGCTTCCGATCGCAAGACGGCAAAAATATCCGCATCATACCGCGCTGGAGTATTGATCAGATGTCGGTGCTAGAAAAGGAATTAGAAGATTTTCGACCTGATTTAGTAATTATTGACTCCCTCAAAAAAATCACCGCAGGCAAGGAAATCAGCGAAAACTCTGCCGAATTTGCAGACAATATCATCGCCCTGAATGATATGCTCGGCCGCTATCGCGCTAGCGGTATATTAATCCATCACGCCAGCAAGTCAAACGAAGCTGTCGGAGTGGCTAAGGCGCGGGGAAGTACAGCCATTGTGGGAGCTTGCTGGGGAGTTTGGGATTTAGAGCGCATCCCCAAACCTGACCCCAACAACAAGAAAAAAATGATTGCTGACCCCAAATGCCCTAAGAGAATATTTACGGCAACCTCACGGGACTCTGAAGGATTGAGCCTAAATATTGAATTCAATCCCGAAAATAATTCGTTTGATTTTATTTCCGAAGTAGGGATTGATGAAGCCGAGGCACAACAGCAACAGAGCTACGGAGAAAGAATCCTCGAAGTGCTGAGAAAGAATCAACGCCCTATTTCCGGCCCGGAATTGATGGAATTGATGGGAATTGAACACAAGCAAAAAGGCAGCGTTTACAGCGCATTAGGAAGGATGGAGAGCAAACGCTTAATAAGCAGCAAACCAGCCCCCGGCGATAAGCGATATAACCTCTACTCTCTGCCAGATTTTTACCAAACTGGCACACTTGGCACAGTGCCACCTAAAACTGAAATTTCACTACCCCCTCCCCCCCCCATACCTACAGTGCCAGTTGCTGACTATTCTTCTGAAAGCTTTACACAGTATGGATTAGACAATAGTCAGCAGAATAGTCAGCAGATAGTTAGCAATTATTCAGCGTGTGACAGTTCAAAAATGGCTGAATCTAATGCTAGTAAAGGTGTTGAGCCGATAGTCAGCAGCTCCACACTGTCACACGGGGGGGAGGGGGTAAAATGCGTTGATGACGCATTAACTGTCACTTCTACAAAAACAAAATTGTCACAAGCTCAGCCGAGCGAGCTGCCGGAGTCAACAACAGAGTCGCCCGCGCAGATCGCCTTATTAGTTGAAAAAGTAAAGACCGCGCAAACTTGGGCAGAGGCCGAGACTGTGTGGGGTGCAGACTTAGACCTCAAAACTCACATCAAGACCCACCTGCCCCCCGCAGAAATCAAAAGACTCGGAAAGCTATACAGAAAAGCCGAATCACAGCAAAGTCTGATCGCCTCTCCGGAGTTGGAACAAGCACCGGCGCTGATCGCGCCTTGGGAGCTACCTTCGATCGTCCCTGGCTTAGAACAGCAGCCTGTGCCGGAACTGATCGCCCCTGGCTTAGAAACCGCGCCAACACAGGAAGCAGAGGAACCGGAACTCGCCCAAATTACAATGCCGGAGCCAGAAACCATCACCCCAGAGGATGCCGAAAAAATGCGAAGTATTGCGCGGATTTGGTGGGATCAACTTTACCCTGATGACCTCACGAAACTAGAGCAGTGGCAAAGCTTGATAAGCCAGATGTTCGCTTGGAAAGCACCGGGGACTAAATACAGCCGAGATGTGATCAAACTCTGGCTTGAGAGTGAGGATGCGGTTGTGCGCGATCGCCTTGATGAGTTGTGGCGGATGAAGCACGGGGAGGGCTTAGTAGAGTCCCCAGATTGCGGTTTTTAGGCGGACTATCCGTACCCCTGGTCTTCATTCCAAAATACTTGAGTTACTCCCATGAAAACTTTTCTAGGGTTCTATCAGACTTATCTGTTCGTGACTCGCACCTTGAGCGAAGCCACCACCAAAAAATTAGCTAATTTTTGTGTGCCCTCAAGTCAGGCAAGTGCCGTATAAAATCAGGCGGAAAGCTGTACAAAATCAGTGAGATATAGGTTTTTGCAGGGGCTGCACTCTACCTGTATTTACCCAAAAATATTCTGCTTGCCGCCTGCAATTTTATGCCAAATTACTGCTTTTTTGTGCAGGGACTGCCTTTGTTTGTTGAGGCTGGTTACGGCGGTTCTCTCTCGGTAGCAAGCAATGTTTTTGTCCGTACAAACCTGACTTTTACGCGCAGAAACAAGAACAATGCACCCTTATGAATGGGGAAGCCTAGGGGTCAAGTAGCTTGATTTTTACCCGCTCTTCGACTGTGCCGATTGCTCACATTGCTCCTGCTGTTGTGACAACTTCGTAGCAGCACTGGCATCAATTGCTGCCGTCACACCTGGGTAGCGAGCGATCTGCTTGAGCGACAGCTTGATCGCCCACAACGGAGCTCATAGAATCAAACACGCGATCGGCTACCCATCTCGCGCCGTAGCTTCAGCTATTGAGGAGGATTTTGCAGCGGCAACCGACGTGGGTCTTTCTTGCATCCACCGATGTTTTGGCGATAGTTGGCGAGACGCAATTTGAAGAGTTTAAGCAGCTAAAAGGTAAGGGTCGATTTCATAAAAACAATGTATAAAAACTCATAAAAACGCATATGGCCGAAAGTTTTTCTAGGTCTGCCGCTCTTGGATTTTCCCTTGCTGACCACGGAGAAACCAGGAGCGATCGGCTTGTTGGATAGTCTGATTGCCTCTAGTTGATTCCTCGGTAAATCGATAGGGAATAAAAAAGCTACCATTTCTATAAACGGACAGGCGGGGAAACTCGAATTTCCCCATTTAGAGCTGGAAACTGTTACAGCTCCCTCAGTCTATTCATATATTTTCAGCTTTGGCAGTTGCTTGAGCACTTCTGGGATGGAGGTAATCTGATTGTTATTGAGGTGAAGCTCTGTCAGATGGGACAGTTGGCCGAGCGCCTCTGGGATGGAGGTAATCTTATTGTCGCCGAGGTAAAGCCATGTCAGATTCGGCAGTTGTCCGAGTACCTCTGGGATGGAGGTAATCCCATTGCCACTGAGGTAAAGCTGTGTCAGATTGGACAGTTGCCCGAGCGCCTCTGGGATGGAGGTAATCTTATTGTCACTGAGGTCAAGCCATGTCAGATTGGACAGTTGCCCGAGCGCCTCTGGGATGGAGGTAATCTTATTGTTATTCAGGCAAAGCCATTCCAAATTTGACAGTTGCCCGAACGCCTTTGGGATGGAAGTAATCTGATTATAATTAAGGTCAAGCGATTTCAGATTGGACAGTTGCCTGAGCGCCTCTGGGATAGAGGTAATCTGATTGTTATGAACCTCAAGCTGCCTCAGATTCGACATTTGCCCGAGCGCCTTTGGTATGGAGGTAATCTTATTGTCACTGAGTCCAAGCTGTGTCAGATTGGACAGTTGCCTGAGCGCCTCTGGGATGGAAGTAATCTGATTTCTACTGAGGTCAAGCCATGTCAGATTCGACAATTGCCCGAGCGCCTCTGGGATGGAAGTAATCTGATTCCTACTGAGGTCAAGCCGTGTGAGATTCGACAATTGCCCGAGCGCCTCTGGGATGGAAGTAATCTGATTCCTACTGAGGTCAAGCCATGTCAGATTCGACAATTGCCCGAGCGCCTCTGGGATGGAAGTAATCTGATTCCTACTGAGGTCAAGCCGTGTGAGATTCGACAATTGCCCGAGCGCCTCTGGGATGGAAGTAATCTGATTCCTACTGAGGTCAAGCCATGTCAGATTCGACAATTGCCCGAGCGCCTCTGGGATGGAAGTAATCTGATTCCTACT